>MHTO01000018.1 GCA_001823105.1 Candidatus Wildermuthbacteria bacterium GWA2_46_15
AACTACTCAAACAAATGGATCTGATCCAAATTCCAAATTCCAAATTCCAAATTCTACTCAAATTTGCTCCGGTGAAATTCAAATGCTTTTACAAGTGAAATCAGCCAAACCAATGCCATATAATTTAGTTAATTCTTCAACCGACGAAATGCTCGCTAATTTGGGCAAATTAGCAGTAGTTGCGGCCTCGGGCAGTGAAGCTCCAGTCAGTGTCGCGGGTGAGACAGCGGTGGATTCAAGCAAAATTGGAGTTGAAGAATGGGTGCAATTCAAGGGTAAAGTTGCCATCGCTGACGAATTAATCGTGGGTAAATTGGCAATTTTGAATGAAGTTCAGATTTTGAAGAATCTGAAAGTGCTCGGTGATATTCGTTTGGCGGGCAATTTGCAAATAGACGGCGCGGTTACATTAAAATTCTTTGAAGCGGAAGCCAATTCATTGCAAGTTGGCGATGCCGTAGCCATTGCTGGTGATAAATTGGTCCGCCGCGCCGGTTCCAATGATACGACCTATAAACCAGCCATTGGCTTAGTTGCGAGCATTTCATCAGATATGGGTGACAAACGAATTGTTCAAGTCGCGGTTTCTGGCGTAGTTAAAAATTTGAAAGATTTACAAGCAGGCGCGATTTATTTCTTGGCGCAAAACGACGGCGAATTATCAACCCAAACTATTGATAAATTACTGGCTCAAGTCGACCAAATTGCAAACGGAACTGCTAATATCTATAACCTAACACCTAATACCTCGCCTTCTATTGAAAATGGCAGTGTCGCCCGTGGCTTAACACCAAAAGTTTCCGACGCTGAAGGCCAAATGGTGCAAGTTTTAGGAGTCGCCAGAAGCGTCAATGAATTTGTGATTATGCCGAGTTTGCAAGTCGCGATTATCGGCAAAGACGGCTCGGTCGCCAATTTGTTTAATTCCACTTTCTGGAATGCAATCAGTGCTGGCTCAACGGGCGTCGTTGCTTCGCCAACAAACAACTCCCAACCTATAGCATCAGAACCTAATACCTATAATCCAACACCTATAACCTCTTCTGGCTCGCCTTTTGATTCCACTAACCCTTTAACCAGCATTTCAGAACCTACGACAAATATTCCATCAATATCAGAACCTATAACCTCTACAACACCCGCGCCGCCCTCAACTGATACTGGCGTAATCGCTCCTACCACATCCGCCACAGTCGCGCCCGATGCAACTGCCCCGACTTCAACTGCTCCCACCATCTCAACAATTTCATCCGCGCCGATTATACCAATCTCAACCCCAGCTCCATCACTTATTACCGTTCCTATAACCTATAACCTAACACCTAATATCTCATCTGCAACCGCGCCCGTTTCGGCCACCACAGCTTCATCAGAACCCATAACCAATAACCTAATACCCATAACTTCGGCGCCTATCGTCTCCGCCACCATTTCTTCCGCCCCCGTAACATCTTCCTCCGTTGCGCCCTCAACCGAATTTTCTCCTGCCCTTGTGCCTTCAACCGAATCCTCCTCCGCCCCCGCCTCATAAATTTTCAAATAAGAGTTAATATTTTAAGAGTCAATATTAAAATACTTCAATCGTAGAATATTTATCCACAATGTTCATTTTAACCCATGGGTTAAAATGAACATTGTATGGGAATATTACCGAAAACATATTTCACAATAGGAAATCTTGCAGAATCAATTCAGGAGGACATAGCTAAGCATAACAAACGAAAAGTTAAAAAAGAGGATATAAAAAAAGCTTTTTACAAATTGTATTCATTAGAAAAAAAGGCGGAGGAGTATAATTTCACAGATCTTTATTGGCGAGCTTTGCGGAGCGGTTATATTGTGGAAAATCGCGCCGTCAATGATTTAATAGTAACTTTAACCGATAAGGCGAAATTAAAAATATTAGAAGCCAAATTTGCGCGCGCCGCGCGCTTAAAATCCGACAAGTACATTTTGGTTTCTTTTGACATCCCACAATCTCATACTGCGGCCAGAAATTATTTGAGATCATTTTTGGTTCGCACTGGTTTCAAACTAATTCAAAAAAGCGTTTTGCTCGGCCACGCGGATGTGGCTGAAGAGCTAATGAAGCTGTTAAAAGAACACGCCGTTTCAGACTGGGTTAAGTGTTTCTATGTTTCAAAAATGATAGGATAGTGAAATGTTCATTTTAACCCATGGGTTAAAATGAACATTATTGCAGTGAGCAGGTAATATATTTGGAGTGAGGCTCGGGGGTGTCATTTTAGATGATTTGATGTGTGAGCTTGATTTTTTTGTTAAGGTAATTTATAATGTCAAAATGATTATAGAAAATAAAATTCAATTACCACCGACCCTGTCGGCGGATTGACTGACACGACTTCATCTTTTTATTGCTATAAGATTTGATGTTTATTAAGTTACTTATTTCTCGATATGCTTTCATATATTGATTTTACACAAGCCCAGCTTCGCAGGGAAGGTACCGCCGATTTCGTCGGCGGATAGTTAGTATATTATAAAAAATAAAAAATATGGCGATTAGGAATGTCGCGATTATCGCGCATGTTGACCATGGCAAAACCACCTTGGTGGATGCACTCTTGAAATTCAGCGCGATCAAATTGAAAAAAAATCAGTCGGACGAATTGATTATGGATAGCACTGATTTGGAGCGCGAACGCGGGATTACAATTTTTTCCAAAAACGCGTCCATTCAGTACGAAGGCACTAAAATTAATATTATTGACACGCCGGGCCACGCGGATTTTGGCGGGGAAGTGGAACGAGTTCTGAAAATGGCGGATGGCTGTTTGCTTTTAATTGACGCGGCCGAGGGGCCCAGGCCGCAAACGCTTTTTGTGTTGAAAAAAGCGTTGTTGTTGGGGCATAAAATTATCGTGGTGGTCAATAAAATTGATAAAAAAGACGCGCGGCCGAATTGGGCGCTGGAAAAAACTTATGAATTATTTTTTGAACTGGGAGCCAATAACGAACAAATTGAATTTCCGATTTTATATGCAGCCGGCTCTTTAGCCAAAGCTGGCGAGGACAAAGAATTATCAAAAATGAAAAGCATTGAACCGATTTTGGAGGCCATTATAAAATATATTCCGGAACCGCAACACAATGCCGAGGGTTCGCTTCAAATGCTCGTGGTCAATTTAACTAAAGATAGTTTTCGCGGCCGCATTGCCATCGGCCGAGTGTATCAAGGCAAAATAACCGCGGGACAAACTATCGCGCGCATTGATCGCGAGGGTAAAATTAAAACCGCGCGCATTACCGCGCTGATGTCGTTTGAAGGACTGGCGGTCGTGGACGCTCAAGAAATTATCGCGGGCGATATTGCGGCGGTCGCCGGGCTTGACGATATTACGATTGGCGAAACGGTTGCCGACAAAGATAATCCTGAACCGTTGCCGCTTTTGGAAATTGAAAAGCCCACGGTCAAAATGGATTTTATGGTCAACACTAGTCCCTTTGCCGGCCGCGAAGGCAGATATTGCACCAGTCGAAATTTGCGCGAAAGATTATATAAAGAATTGGAAACAGATGTCGCTTTGCAAGTTGAAGATAGCGACACGACCGACACATTAGTCGTGGCTGGCCGGGGCGAATTGCATTTGTCTATTTTAATTGAACGGATGCGGCGCGAGGGTTATGAATTTCAAGTCGGTAATCCGCGCGTTATTACCAAAGAAGTTAATGATAGAATTTTAGTCCCATACGAACAACTTTTTATTGAAGCGCCGACAGAATATAGCGGAGCAATTATTGAAAAAATAGGTCGTCGGCGCGGGGAAATGAAAAATATGCGCAACGAAGGCGCTCGCGTGTATTTGGATTTTATTATTCCAACGCAAGGTTTGTTTGGCTATCGCCGAGATTTTTTGACCGACACGAAAGGTACCGGTATTATGAATACTTTGTTTGAAGGTTATAAAGAAAATCCGGGCGCCATTGATGTCAACTCTCATGGTTCGCTGATCGCGGCGTCAGACGGCGTCAGCAATTCCTACGGACTTTTGAATGTGGTTGACCGCGGAGTATTTTTTATTGACCCGGGCCAGCCGGTGTATGAAGGGCAAATTGTCGGCCAAAATAATAAAAATGAAGATATTGAAGTCAATGTGTGCAAAACGAAACGATTGTCCAATATGCGTTCCAAAGGCGAGGGCAATAAGGAGTCGTTGGAGGCGGCGCGCGTTTTGTCGCTGGAAGAAGCTTTGGAATTTATTGGCGATGACGAATTGGTGGAGATAACGCCCCAAAGCATACGGCTACGGAAAAAATATTTAACCTCACTGGAACGGAAGCGCGCTAAAAGTTAATTTTCCAATTTTTAATTTTCAATTTATAATAAATTTATAATTTTCAATTTTTAAACACCATATGAAAAAAATAATTATTATTGGTTCGGGGCCGGCGGGGTTGACCGCGGCTTTGTACGCGGCGCGCGCGCGTTTTGAACCGCTCGTGCTAGCGGGAGCAGAACCCGGCGGGCAATTGACTTGGACGGCTTTGGTGGAAAATTTTCCGGGTTTTCCCGAGGGCGTGGACGGGCCTGACTTGACGCGCAAGATGAGAGCGCAAGCGGAAAAATTTGGCGCGACTGTGATGAATGAGAGCGTCAAAAGCGTGGATTTTAGCCAAAGGCCATTCAAGATTATTTTGGAAAATGGCCAAACTGAAGAAGCGGAAGCGGTGATTATCGCGACAGGCGCGGCCGCGAATTGGCTCGGTTTGCCCAATGAGCAGAGATTAATTGGCCATGGCGTGTCTTCATGCGCGACTTGCGACGGCTTTTTTTTCAAAGAAAAAAAAGTAGCGGTGGTCGGCGGGGGCGACGCGGCTATGGAAGAAGCGCGTTATTTGGCCAAGATTTGTTCAGAAGTTCATCTCATAGAGCGCGGCGCTGAAAATAAAATGAGGGCGAGCAAAATTATGATTGATTATGTCAAGGCCTTCAAAAATGTGGTTTGGCATTTTAAGACGGAAGTCGCGGATGTTTTGGGCGGGAATAAAGTTGAAGGTTTGAAATTAAAAAATAATCAGACCGGGCAAGAAGAGGAAATTATTTTGGACGGTTTGTTCGTGGCGATCGGCCATAGTCCAGCCACGGGATTTTTGACAGGGCAACTAGAAATAAATGAGCGTGGTTATATTAAAACCGAAGCTGGTAGTACCAAAACAAAAGTGGCGGGCGTGTTCGCTTGTGGGGATTGTGTGGATTGGCTGTATCGTCAAGCAGTGACGGCGGCCGGCGATGGTTGCCGTGCGGCTTTGGACGCGGAAAGATACCTTCAATCACTTCTCAACATCATATAAATAACATATAATATCCCAATGTCGTTTGATTATAATGTTTTAGAACAAAAAGTTTTGGCTCAGTGGCGCGAAGGCGGCAAACTTAAAAAACTTTTAGCAACTGACGCGCTCAAATTAAAAAATTCCGAATCAAAAAAATTTATT
>MHTO01000019.1:0-2922 GCA_001823105.1 Candidatus Wildermuthbacteria bacterium GWA2_46_15
CCTCCGGAAAACCTTGCCAAGAGGGTGAAATATTAATTCAACGTTGGATGCAACCATGCCAAAACAGGACAATTTAAAAGTCATTTCTGCCAAGGACCTGGGGAAGCTGGCCCTGCCCGATTTTTGCGCTCGTTGTTTTTGGTTAGAACGCCATTCAGGCAAACCACCCAGCCTTTTCCCGAGTATTTTTTCGGTTATTGACAGCTTGACCAAAAAAAACGTCCATCGGTCGTTCTTGGAGAAGGGAAAACCGCCCGTCTGGTTTCCTGAATTCGCGGAAATTGAAGAGATCTGCCAAGGCGAGGTTTCTTTCAAGCTCTGGGTTGAAGCCGGCGACTGGATTCTCGCGGGCAAGCCCGACGACATTTTCCGGTTGAAAGACGGGACTTACCATATTGTTGACTACAAAACCGCCAAGTTTACCGGTCGGCAGGACGAGCTCTTCCCCCTCTACGAAGTCCAGCTGAACGTTTACGCTTTTTTGGCCGAGAGATGCGGTTTTAAGCCAGTCTCGGGCCTATCCCTGGTCTACTTTGAGCCGGAAGAAAGCACGACCGAAGAAGAAGAATTCGGGTTAATATTTAAAACCCATTGCTTAAAAGTTAATTTGAAATCAGAAGTCGTCGTGGAGCTGTTGAAAAAGGCGAGAGAAATCGTTCAAGCGCCGGATCTGCCCGAGAGCGCTTTTGGCTGCCAGGGCCTTTGCCGTTGGCTTGACCGCGGGCTTTCTCATTTCAAAACTCCGGGGGATTAAATGATAATGGCAGTTGTTTGTAAAATTGTGCTAAGCGAGGCTTAGCACAGGAACAAAAATGAGTCAAAACAAGATAGAAAAATTACTTGAGATGATAAAAGACAAAGAATCAAAAGTATACGCCTTCATTGACAGCCAAAATTTGAATTTGGGGATTGAGAGCTTGGGCTGGAAGCTTGATTTTAAAAGATTTAGAGTTTATCTGAAAGAAAAATATAAAGTTAGCACCGCTTATGTTTTTATCGGTTATGTAGCGACAAACCAGAACTTATACTCTTTTCTTCAGAAAGCCGGTTACGTTTTGATTTTCAAGCCGACTTTGCCGGATAAAGACGGAGAGGTAAAGGGCAACGTGGATGCGGATTTGGTGTTGCAAGCGATGATTGATTTCTCAAAATACGACCAGGCGATCATTGTTTCCAGCGATGGAGACTTTTATTCTTTGGTTAAACATCTCTACGGGCAGAGGAAACTTTCTTTTGTGATGAGTCCTTATGTAAAAACTTGTTCTGTGCTGCTCAAGAAAGCGGCGAGAGAGAAAATCGTTTTTATGGATAATTTGAGACATAAGCTTGAGTTTAATCAGAGAATAAATGAAAAAGCACCGCTCGAGGACAAAACCTAAAGAGGTGCTTCTTCCTGTGGATTCTAATTTAATGATAGCAGGCAGGAAAAAGTTGTCAAGGACTATGACTAAAATCATCGGCCGTCCCGGTCTCGAGGTTGTGGCAAAAGCCGTGCTTAACTAAGTTAAGCACAAGAACAAAATGAGGAAATTTAAGTTCGAAAAAGGAGAAATCTACCATATTTATAACCGGGGCGTGGAAAAACGCGACATTTTTAAAGACGATAATGACCGCTGGCGTTTTCTGCAAGGACTTTTTCTTTTTAACGACGAGAAAACAACGGCCAATCTGCTTTGGCAAATGGAGAGGGATCGCGGACGGGTCACCTTCAGAGTTTTAAAAGAGTTTTTTGCGAAAGAGAAAAGGAATCGAGAACCTCTGGTCAGAATAATGGTCGATTGCCTGATGCCGAATCATTTTCACCTTCTACTCGAAGAAATAAAGAAAAATGGCATTTCTCGATTTATGCAAAAGCTCGGTACGGGATATACTAGATATTTCAACAATAAATACCAACGGGTCGGCAGCTTGTTTCAGGGGACTTTTAAAGCGGCGTTGGTAAACGATGAGGCCTATTTAAAATATTTGCTGGCGTATATAAACGTGATCAATCCGGGCGAGCTGGCCGAGCCAAATTTGAAAGAGACAGGCATTAAGAGCGTAGAGAAAATTACGCGCTTTGTCGATGGTTTTCTTTGGGGTACCCATCAGGAATATAGCGAGAAAAGGGAGTCGATCATTATAGAAAAGGGATTGCTTGGCGAATTTTTCCCCGACGGGCGAAAGTACCGTCAATTTATTGAAGATGTTTTGGAAAGCAAGAAATGGAGGAAAGCCCAGGACCTATTTTTGGAAAATTAAGCTTGTGCTTAACTTAGTTAAGCACAAATTGAACAATGTTAAAGCAAGTGATGGAAACGGTGCTGGATGTGGTTTTGCCGAGAAGCTGTCTGGGCTGCGGCCGGGAGGGAAAGTACATTTGCGAGCAATGCGACCTGTTTCTTTCGGAAGCCCCGACCATTTTCCCGAAAGGAGACTTGGAGGAAGTGGTGAGCGGCTGGGAATACGATGGGCTGATCAAAGACATTATTTCGAAAATAAAATATGACGGAATGTTTGACGCCATCAACGAGCTGGTGGAAAAAGCCCTGGCGATCAAAGAACCATTTTGGCCGGCCGGCACGGTTGTTACTTTCGTGCCGCTGTTTAAGAAAAGAGAAAGGGAAAGAGGGTTTAATCAGGCGAAATTGATCGCTAAGAAACTCGGGGGAATGACGGGAAAAGATGTGTTACCTTTCTTGGAGAAAATAAAAGACACGAGATCGCAGACAGAATTAGACAAGGTAGAGAGATTAGCTAACGTCAAAGGTTCTTTTCGGAAAAAAGAAGGAGCGGTTTGTCCAAACAATGTTTTGCTGGTGGACGACGTTTGGACGAGCGGGGCAACGATGAGAGAGTGCGCCAAGGTTTTGAGGCGAGCAGGAGTAAAAAAGGTTTTTGGTTTCACCCTGGCTCGAACCATATAAAATTAATAGAAATAAG
>MHTO01000019.1:2951-4355 GCA_001823105.1 Candidatus Wildermuthbacteria bacterium GWA2_46_15
GGTGGTCATGGAGAATGTTGTTGAACTGAAAGACAAAAGGTATCCGGAACTGCTGAAGAAAATCAAGGGGGCGCCCAAGCGGCTTTATTATAAAGGTAATTGGAACGATATTTTTTCCGCCGAAGGCGGACCCGCCTCTGGCGGGGAAAATTGTTTGGCCGTGGTCGGTTCGCGGCGGCTGACGAGCTATGGCCGGCGGATGACGGAAATTCTGGTCTCGGAAATCGCGGCCGCCGGGGTGACAATTGTTTCGGGGTTTATGTACGGCGGGGACGAAGCGGCTCACCGGGCAACCGTCGAAGTTGGCGGCCGGACGATTGCCGTTATGCCCTGCGGCATTGACTTAATCCATCCGGCCGAGCAAGCGGATCTTTACCAAAAAATTTTGGAAAATGACGGCTTGATCATTTCTGAATTTCCGGGCGATCTTCCGCCGCAAAACTGGACCTATGCCACCAGGAATCGCATTGTGGCCGGCCTCTCCAAAGCGGTTTTGATTGTTGAAGCCGGGCTCAATTCGGGCACCATGATTACCGTCGGCTACGCCAAAAAATTCGGCCGCCAAATTTTCGCCGTACCCGGGCCCCTGACGAGCGAAGTTTCCAAAGGTACGGCCCGGCTGATAAAAGAAGGCGCCGAGATTGTTACCGAGGCGAAAGACGTTCTAGATTTCTACAAAACAAATTTTCAATTTTCAATGACCAATTTTCAATCCCCGAAACAGAACAAATTCGCTACGGGGCAGGCAAATTCCAAATCACAAGCCCCAAATTCTAAAACAATGACTACTCTTGAACAAAAGATTATCGGGGAATTAAAGAGGGAGCCGCTGGAAGCCGACAGCTTGGCTCGGGAACTAAAAATGCCCGTGGCCAAGATCAGCAGCAGTCTTTCTCTGCTGCAGGTCAAGGGCTTGATCAAACAAGAAGGCAATAAGTACTACACTGATTAATAATTTTCAATTTTCAATGACCAATTTTCAATCAATTTTCAATGGCTCAATTATCAAATAACGATCATAGTAAATACGATTTAGAAGAAAGAACGGCAAAATTCGCCGAAGGACTAATTGATTTTATGAGAACAATAAGCGAGACGGCGATAAACAGTCGGATTATTACTCAACTAACTGGAGCGGCGGGTTCTGTTGGTGCTAATTACTGCGAAGCTACGGAGGCAGAAAGTAAGAAAGATTTTATCCACAAAATAGGGATATGCAAGAAAGAAATAAAAGAGTCTAGACACTGGTTGCGATTGTTGGCCAAAAGTAATCCGGAGCGCGTAAAAGAAATTAGAGAATTTTGGAAAGAGGCCCAGGAGTTGTTGCTGATTTTTTCAAAAATTAGTCGATCTTCTAAAGTTTAGATGAAAAATTGAAGCGGAGAACCGGAACTTAATTGAAAA
>MHTO01000019.1:4414-4975 GCA_001823105.1 Candidatus Wildermuthbacteria bacterium GWA2_46_15
TTTTGAAATTGTTGGTTTGCCCGACAAGGCGGTGGACGAAAGCAAGGAAAGAGTCAGGGCGGCCATTTTGAGTTCGGGTATCGAGTTTCCGCCCAAAAAAATCACCGTCAACCTGGCCCCGGCCGACGTGCCCAAGGAAGGTTCTTTTTACGACCTACCCATCGCCCTGGGGATATTGAGAAGCGTTTTGCCCTTTTCTTTGCCCGAAAAATCTTTGTTCTTCGGCGAATTATCTTTGGACGGCTCTTTGCGGCACACCCGGGGCGCCTTTTTACTGGCGCTTTTTGCCAAAGAGGCGGGCTTTGAAAATCTGTTTGTTCCCAAGGATTCGGCCAACGAAGCCAGCGTCATCAGGGGAATCAAGGTTTATCCGGTGGAAAATCTTTTTGAGCTGACCAACCATTTGGCAGGCCGGAAGCTGATTTCGCCCGCGGTTTTTAAAAAGAGCGAGGTTGACGAAAGGCTGCCTGCCCCGGCCGAGTTTGACATGAAAGAAATTTTGGGCCAGGAGCAGGCCAAAAGAGCCATGGAAATCGCGGCGGCGGGCAGCCACAATATTAT
>MHTO01000019.1:5078-42456 GCA_001823105.1 Candidatus Wildermuthbacteria bacterium GWA2_46_15
GGCGAAATCAGCTTGGCGCACCGCGGTGTTTTGTTCCTGGACGAGTTCAGCGAATTTCCCCGGTCGGTCATGGAAGCTCTACGCCAGCCCCTGGAAGATGGTTGTCTGACCATTTCGAGAAGCCGGGAAAGGGTGGAATATCCGGCTGACTTTATGCTGGTGGCTTCGGCCAATCCCTGCCCCTGCGGCTACTTGAACCATCCCAAGAAAAATTGTGTTTGCTCTCCCCGGCAAATACGGAAATATCAAAAGAGAATTTCCGGGCCCATTTTAGACCGGATTGATCTGCACGTAGTTGTTCAGCCGGTGGACGTGGAAGAGTTTTCGGAAAACCAAAAAGCCTCGGAATTTTTGGAGTCGTCGGAGAAAATCAGAAAAAGAGTGGCGGCGGCCCGCGAAATCCAGCTGGCGCGCTTCAAGAAAGAAAAAATTTATACTAACGCCCAAATGAAGAACAGTCACATCAAGAAATACTGCCGACTGACAAAAGAGGTGGAGCAACTTTTAAAACAGGCCGGCCGGAAATTTCAGCTGTCAGCCCGATCTTATCTGAAAATGATCAAGGTCGCCCGAACTATCGCCGATTTGGAGAGCGCTGAGGCAATTGGCGTGGCCCACATAGCCGAAGCCCTGCAATACCGACCCAAAATCTATGAAGATTTTTAGAATATGAACCTGTGCTTAACTTAGTTAAGCACACAATGGCATGAATAAATTTAAAGCGCTGGAAACAGGGAAAAAGGGCGAAGAAATGGCCCGAGAATATTTGGAGAAAAGGGGGTATCAGATTGTCGAGCAAAATTACCGGACAAAATACGCGGAAATCGACCTGATTTGCCGGCAGAAAAACAAACTGGTTTTGGTGGAAGTGAGGACAAAGATGGGAGAAGATTTTGGCGCGCCGGAGGAAACCATTAACGGGAAGAAGAAAAGAAAACTGCGCGGCAACGCCCTGGCCTACGCCCGGGCCGCCCGGTGGCCGGGTCCCTTACGAGTCGATGCCGTCTGCATCGTTCTGAAGGAAGATTATTCCGTGGCGCGTTTAAACCACTACGAAAACATCATTGAGGATTAGTCTTAAATAGGTTATAATCAATAATTAACCAACTTAACAAAAATATGACAGAACAAATCAATTCTACCCGTACCTGGCAAAAGGTTTCCAAAACCAGCCTCTTCTTGGCGGTCTTCCTCTTGCCCATCCTGTTTCTGCCCTTGACCAGTAACGTGCTGGATTTTAACAAGCAGACCGTCTTGGTCTTCCTGGTTTTGGCCTCGCTCTTCTCCTGGCTCTTAAAATCTTTGATTGAAGAGAGAATCACTCTAGAGCTGAGCTGGTTTAACTTGGCGCCGGTCGTCCTGGTCTTGCTGGCCGGACTCTCGACCCTTTTCTCGGCCTACAAGTACGCCAGTTTCTGGGGCTGGCCCTTGGTCATCGCTTCCAGCTTTCTGAGCACGCTGGCCTTAGTTCTGCTCTACTTCCTTATCATCCATCTTTTCAAGCAGCCCGAAGACATTTTCGGTCTGATCTTTGTTTTGGTCTTTGCCGGGTTGTTGGTTTCTCTCGTTTCTCTGCCCCATCTCTTGGGCAAGTTTCCTCTGCCTTTTGATTTCAGCAAAGCCACTTCCTTCAACCCAATCGGCACGGTCAATTCCTTGGCCGTTTTCCTGGCCAGTCTTCTGCCGCTGGCCGCCAGCCTCATCTTCATCTCCCGCTCGAGACTGATCAAGTTCCTGGTCTGGTTTTTTGTGGTCCTGGCCCTTTTCTTGCTCCTGGCCATCAACTTCCAGACGGCCTGGCTCGTCCTTTTGGTCGGTTCTTCCCTGATCCTCATCTTCGGCATTTCGAGGCGAGAGATCTTCAACCTGAGCTGGCTGTTTCTGCCCATGCTTTTATTGGCCGTTGCCCTTTTTGCTTTGGTGATGAGAGCCTCGATCCTGCCCACCCTGGATCTGCCGGCCGAGGTTTCGCCGACCCTGGGCACGAGCTTCAAGATCTCTTTGCAAACGCTCAAGGATTTCCGGCCGCCCTTTTCCTGGTTCTTTGGTTCGGGTCCCGGCACCTTTGTCTATGACTATGCCAAGTACAAACCTTTGGAAATCAACCAGACGGTTTTCTGGGGCACGCGATTCGGCTCGGGTAGTTCTGAAGTCCTGGACCGGCTGGCCACCACCGGATCCCTGGGTTTCCTCTCCTTTTTGAGCGTCATGCTGGTGGGCTGGGTCCTGGGCCTGCGGTCCATCATTTCCCGTGAATTCCGCAAAGAGAACTTTGCCTGGATTCTTTTGATCGGCGTCTTTAGTAGCTTTGCCGGTCTGACCCTGGGCCTCTTCTTCTACTCGGCCAATCTTTCTCTGATGTTTCTCTTTTGGCTGCTCTTGGCTTCGATCTTCTGCCTGGTCGGTGGCAAGAGCCGGAACTTTGATTTGAAGCCCAGCGAGCCCGTGGAAGGCAAGAAGTCCCGCCTGAACACGCCTTTTGTTACCGTCGGCGTTTCCTTCGCCTTCATCGTCGTCCTCATCGCTTCGATGGGCATCTTCTTTGTTCAAGGGCAGCGCTACCTGGCTGAAGTCAATTACTTGCGAGCATTGACGAGTGTCCAGAAAGGCAACAATGCGGCGGCTGTTGATTCTTTGGCCCGGGCCATCCGTTTGACCGGCAGTAGCCAAGACAATTACTGGCGAGATCTATCCCAGGTCTATCTCTTTCGCATCAACGAGGAAGCCACCAAACCGGATCTGACCCAGGAAGAAAGATCCAAGAGGGTCTCTGATCTCATCACTCTTCTGGTGGCCTCGGCCAAGTCTTCTTCCGACTCTTCGCCCAAGAACGTGGCCAACTGGAGCATTCGAGGCTACGTCTACAGCCAGCTTCTGAATCTCATCAACGGCTCCGACAATTGGGCCGTCACCGCTTATGAAGAAGCCCTAAAGCTGGAGCCAGCTAATCCCTTCACCTATACGGCCTTAGGTCAAGTTTACGCTAACCGGGCCGATAACCTAGCTTCGGACAAGGAAAAAGTGGCCGAAAGGCAACAGGCCTTGGATCAGGCCCGCGAAAAGTTCCAGAAAGCCAAGGACTTAAAGTCCGACTACGCGCCGGCCCGCTTCCAGCTGGCCATGATTGACATCCGCGAGAACAAGGTCAAGGACGCCATTGATAAGCTGGAAGAGACCAAACAAATTGCGCCCTTTGACACGGGCCTGGCTTTCCAGCTGGGTCTGGTCTATCGGGCCGACAACCAGAAGGACAAAGCCCAAGCCGAATTCGAGCGAGCCGTGGCTTTGGACGCCAATTATGCCAACGCCCGCTATTTCCTCGGCCTTTTGTATGACCAGGCTAACGAAAAGCAGAAAGCCATTGACCAGTTTGAGAAGATCGTTCAGCTCAATCCGGATAACGAATTGGTCAAAAAGATTTTGGAGAATCTTAAAGGCGGTAAACCGGCTCTGGAAGGTTTGACCGAGGCTCAGCCGCAACCGCCCATTCAGGAAACACCAACGGAACAGCTTCAATCGCCCGTAGTTTCGCCCTCACCCAGCCCGAGCCCGAAGACTAAGAAATAGCGCAAAGTATAAAGTGCAAAGCGTAAAGTTACAATTCAAAACTTAAAGCTGACGAGTGTTTTACATTTTACGCTGTAGTTTTGAGTTTTGAGCTTTGCGCTTTGAGTTTCTGCCAATGGAATCTTCTCTGAGTAAACTTATGCGCTACGGTTTTTATTTATTGGTTTTTCTCACGCCGCTCTTCTGGCTGCCTTTTTCCTTTGAAGCCTGGGAATTCAACAAGGTGTTTTTGTTGTTTTTTGGAGGACTAGGTCTTTTGCTGGCCGTGACAATCAATCGGTTTCGTCAACAGTCAAATTTTCAATTTCTCTGGCCGTTTGATTTTCTGGTTTTACTCTTTTTGCTACTGGCGGCGGTTTCAGCTTTTTTCTCGGTCGATAAGATCGCCAGCCTCTTTGGGTTTTATGGCCGCTTCTCCGATGGCCTGGTCGGCCTCCTGAGTTTTATCTTGGTCTATCTTTTGGCTCGGCGGCAAAAGGATCCGACTCGGTTGATCAAGATTTTGTTGGCCTCGGGTTTGATGGTTGTCTGTTTGTCCTTTTTGGCCCTGACCGGGATTTTTGGCAACCTAGCCGGTTTCAGCGCTACCTTAAAACAGCTGAATTTCAACCCGGTTTCTCCGTCTTTCGAGGGCCTGACTTTGTTTTTGGTGCCTCTGGTTTTTTTGGCCCTAGGCGTTCTCAAAGAGAAAACCAAATTTATCTTTCTGGTTTTTTCTTTGGGCCTGATCTTTTTGGTTGATTACACTCCGGCCTGGGTGGTTTTGGGGCTGACCTCTCTTCTGGCTTTAATTTTCCTTTTCTTAAAGAGCTTTAAGGACAAAGAGGGAAACTTTCTCAGGAAAAACCTGGCGCTGGCCTTATTTTTAGTATTGGCGACTCTGGGCATCAGTTTTAATCTGAATCAAGTTGTGCCCCCGGCTTTGGTCGGCTTTCCCCGCGAAGTGACCCTGGACCAGACTACCAGCTGGCAGGTCGCCCAAGATTCTCTGAGGGCCCGGCCTCTTTTGGGATCTGGCCCCGGCACCTTTTTCTACGATTTCTCTCGCTTTCGACTAGCCAGTTTCAACGACGATCCCTTGTGGCAAGTGAGGTTTGACCGGCCGATTAGTCATATAGCCGAGGTGGTTGCTAGCACAGGGGTAGTGGGAATTTTAGTCTACTTTATTTTGATAGCCGCAGTTCTGAAATCCAAAATTCAACCCTTCGACAGGCTCAAGATTGTCCCGAGCAACGTCGAGGGACAAAATTCAAAATTAGAAACGGAGATACCCGACGTTTTATTCTTTGCGTTTTTGGCCGTGGTCATCAGTCAGTTTGTTTATTACCAGAACGCGGTTTTGGGATTCAGTTTTTGGCTGTTCTTGGGACTGATCGCGGGCCAGGCCGGGCAGGCCCGGAGCTTTAACTTTCCTTTGCTATCGAGATTTTCCCGGCTCAAACCACTCAGCCTCGAGAGCCTGAAAGGGAGAATCGTCTTCACGAGTTTAATTCTGGTCTTGAGCCTCGTTCTCCTTTCGATTGTCTTCATCGGCCTGCGGATCTACGGGGCGGATTCATTCTACCGTCAGGCTTTCCAGAAAGCCGCCGGCCCGGAAAAGACCGCTCTCTTACAGAAAGCGGTTCTCACCAATCCATTTTTTGCCGAATACCAGATCATCCTGAGCCGCGCCTTATTAAACTCGGCCCTGGCCGAGTCGCAAAAGCCGAGTCGCGACCTGACCAAGATTTTTCAGGATTTGAGCCGGTCCACCGACGCGGCCAAGCAAGCCACTCAGCTTTCGCCCCGGTGGGTGGCCGGCTGGGAAACCCTAGGCATGATTTATCAGGAAATTCAAGGCCTGGCGACGGGCGCCGAAGAAGCCGGCCAGCGATCTTTTGAAAAAGCCATTGAATTAGAGCCAACTAATCCCTTGCTTTATTCCCGGCTGGGTAAAGCTTTTTTTGTCCAGGATCAGTTTGACGAGGCCCGGATCCAGTTTGAAAAAGCCCGTCACCTTAAATCCGACTTGCTCGAGCCGAAACTTTATCTGGCTTTGATTAAGGAAAAGAAAGGGGATCTGCCCGGAGCGATCCGGAACCTGACGCACTTGCAGACGTTTTCTCCTTTGAATGTCGACGTGGCTTTCCAGCTGGGCCGGCTTTACTTCAACCAAAACCAGAACGATCCGGCTATCCAGCAGTTTGAAAAGGTTCTGACCCTCAATCCGTCTCACCTCGACAGTCTCTATTCTCTGGCCCTGGCTTGGGAGAAGAAGGGCCAGAAAGCCCAAGCCATTTCTTATTTGGAAGAAGCTCTCCAGATCAGTCCCGATAACGCGCAGCTGAAAGAAAAACTGCAGGAGTGGCAGAAATAGTTTAGCCGTTTTTCTCTTTGACAAATAACACAGACGGTGTTATAATTTGTCATTGGAGTGGAGACAGACTAGAACAGGAGGAAACGATGATCTGGTTCATTCTCATTCTGCCGCTCCCCTTCGTGGGAGCCCTCGCTTTGCGGTTTTGCGCAGAATATGCTATCCGGCGGGCCCGGGCCACGACGCCGGACTGGGGACAGGCACTGATCTGGGCGGGCAGCGGCGCGATCGCGCTGCTTTCCCTGATCCTGGTCTCGCTCGTCGGCATGTGGTTCCTGAAAGCCGGGGCCACGGGCGCCGGCCTGGTGCTGGGGATTACTGCCATCGGGTTGATTTCGCCCGAACTCTGGGTCGCCATCAGCGCCTGGCTGCGCGATCCGAGGCACTTGCCCTGGCTCGTGGTCCCATTCCTTCTCGTTGGTCTGGTAATTTTCTTTCTGACCAACGGGAGCCTGGCGATCACCTTGCTTTCCGAACTGCTCGTTCTGTTGGTGATCGGCCTGGGCATCGGTCTGATGTTCAGGCCCTTCCGGCGGAAATAGGACAGAATCGCAAAGCCAAAAGGCGGGTTTCCACAGAGGAACCCGTCTTTGATTTTCGGCCCGTCCCCGGTTGCTTGGTCAGACCAAGCAACCGACCAGGCAACCGCTTTGACTGGCCGCGAAAAAGTTCTCAATTGGAAGAGTTTCAGAAATAAAGAGTTGACGTCTTAAGACTGCTATAGCAGTTTTAAGACGTTACCTCATTTTTTATTTGTAGCTACAATTGCCTAGCTAAGCTAAGCAATTTCTAAGCAGTTCGCTAATTAAAAAAGGTCTCTTGACAGCCATTTTCGAAACGTCTTACAATGAACTTTAGACGCACTCACCAGAACCCCGTTGAACGGGGTAGACATTTTTTGGGTTGTTTGCTATACTGGATCCATCACCACTTTAATAGTTTTTAAGTTAACTTGAAGCTTACCCAGCTAACTTAAGACAAGACATTTTTCTAGCCCCCAAGCTCTTCGGGGATTTTTTAGCTTTTAGCTTTGCTCGAAAATGAACGTAAAATCATTCTCTAAGGCGAAGGTTTCCTTTCGCCTTCCCTACTTGGGGTCTCTCCAGAGAGACAGCTGGCAATGGCTTTTGGAGAGAGGCATCAAAGATCTGTTTGCCGAGGTTTCGCCCATCCGGGATTACACCAAAAAAGAGTTTGAACTCTGGTTTTTGGATTATGAGCTCAGCGCGTCCAAATACAAGGATGATTTGGAGGCCAAAAATGACAACGGTTCATACGAAGCTTCCCTGAGGGCCAAGACCCGCCTGATCAATCTCAAGACTAAAGAGATTAAAGAGCAAGAAGTTTTTCTGGCCGATTTTCCCATTATGACCGAGAGAGGCACTTTTATTGTTAACGGCGTCGAAAGGGTCGCCATCGCCCAGCTGATTCGTTCGCCGGGCGTTTTCTTTACCAGCCAGAGAATCGGCGGACGTCATTATTTCGGCGCCAAGGTCATTCCTAACCGGGGCGCCTGGCTGGAAATGGAAACCGACGCCACGGGTTTTGTGGGTATCAAGATTGACCGCAAGAGAAGGGTGGCTGCCACCACTCTCTTGAGGGCTTTTGGCATTGATAATGATTTGGCCATCAAAGAGCTCTTCTCGGATATCGACAATGATCCCGATCTCAAATACCTGGACGAAACCTTAAAGAAAGACCCGACGCACAACCAGGCCGAAGCCTTGGTTGAGATCTATGAGAGGCTGAGGCCGGGAGATTTGGTGACGCCGGACACGGCGCGGGAATTGATCGAAAACATGTTTTTTAACTTTGAGAGATATGACCTTTCTCGGGTCGGGAGGTGGAGAATGAACCAGCGGTTTTCGCGCGAGCGCAAAACTGACGCAGAACCAAACGCAAAACAGACGCAGAAGTTTAGCGGCGACGAGGTCACGGTCAAAGAAAGAGTTCTTCGGCCCGAGGATATCGTGGCCGTCATCCATGAAATCATTCGCTTAAACAACACGCCGGGCGCCCTGCCCGATCCGATTGATCACTTGGGCAACCGCCGCGTCAGAACCTCGGCCGAAGTTCTGCAAAACCGCATGAGAGTGGGGATGCTGAGGATGGAAAGAATCATCAAGGACCGGATTTCCACTTTAGAAGAAGGCATGCTGGCCCCTTCTCAGCTCATCAACCCCCGTCCCTTAATGGCCGTCATTAAAGAATTCTTTACTTCCAGCCAGCTCTGCCAATTCATGGATAATGAAAATCCTTTGGCCGAGCTCGAACACAAAAGACGGCTGGCGGCAACGGGCCCGGGCGGTTTGACCCGGGAAAGAGCCGGTTTGGAAGTGAGAGACGTCCAGCCTTCGCACTATGGCCGTATCTGCCCGATTCAGACCCCCGAAGGCCAGAATGTCGGTTTGATTTCTCACATGGCCTGCTTTGCCCGGATCAATTCTTTGGGCTTTCTGGAAACCCCCTACTTTAAGGTGGAAAACGGCAAAATCACCGGCGAAGTTCATTATCTCAATGCTTACGAGGAAGAAAGGTACAACATCGCCCACGCCGGCATTGACATTGATAAAAACGGACAGATTATTCCCGCCAAGGTAGCCGCCCGCATCAAGGGGGAGCCGGGCGAGATTGAAAAAGAAAAGATTAATTTCATCGACGTTTCTTCGAAACAAGCCATTTCCGCGGCCACTTCTTTGATTCCCTTTTTGCAGAATGATGACGCCAACCGCGCCCTGATGGGCTCGAACATGCAGCGCCAGGCCGTGCCTCTTTTGAATCCCGAGGCGCCTTTGGTTTGCACCGGGGTGGAGCCTAAGGTGGCCGAAGACTCGGGCCAGATTCTCCTGGCCCGGGACGACGGCCGGGTAACCGAAGTCGATGCCCAGCACATCGTCATTCAAAACACCAAGACCCGGGTCCAGACCCGTTACCCGCTCCGCACTTTTGTTCGGACCAACCAATACACTTGTTTTCACCAACGGCCGGTTGTCAAAAAGGGGGAGCCCATCAAAAAGGGCCAGGTTTTGACGGATGGGGCGGCCATTGAAGATGGCTGGCTGGCCTTGGGCCGGAATATTCTCGTTTCCTTTTTGCCCTGGCGGGGCTCAAACTTTGAAGACGCCATCATCATTTCGGAAAAACTGGTTAAAGAATACGTTTATTCTTCGATCCATTTAGAGAACTTTTTTTGCGATGTCCGGGAAACCAAGCTGGGTCCGGAACTGACCACCGGCGACATTCCCAATGTTTCGGAAGAAAAACTGAAGGACCTGGATTCCGAAGGCATCATTCGCATCGGCGCCGAAGTCGGTTCTCACGACATTCTGGTCGGGAAAATCTCGCCCAAGGGCGAGACGGACCTGACGCCGGAAGAAAGGCTCTTGAAAGCCATTTTCGGGGAAAGAGCCCGGGAGGTCAAAGACAGTTCGCTTTTGCTCGAATACGGCAAACGCGGCCGGGTCGTTGGCGTTAAAGTCTGGGAAAGAGAAAAGGGGGCCAAGCTCGAACCCGGCATCATTAAAAGAGTTCAGGTGGAAGTGGCGGCCCTGCGCAAGATTCAGACCGGTGATAAATTAGCCGGGCGCCATGGCAACAAAGGCGTCGTTTCTCTGGTTTTGCCCGAAGAAGAAATGCCCTTCCTGGAAGACGGCACGCCCGTGGATATTATTCTTAATCCTTTGAGCGTCGCTTCCCGCATGAACCTGGGCCAGATTCTGGAGACGCATTTGGGTTTGGCGGCCAAGAAACTGGGCTACCGGGCCGTTTCCCCGGCCTTGCTCGGTGCCAACGAAAAAGACATCAAAGAGGAATTGATTAAGGCCGGCTACCCCGCCGACGGCAAATTGCCGGTTTTTGACGGCCGGACCGGCGAACCCTTTCCGGAAAAGATCACCGTCGGCTATATCTACATGATGCAGCTGATCCACATGGTCGAAGACAAACTTCACATGAGATCGATCGGCCCCTATTCTTTGATCACCCAGCAGCCGTTGGGCGGTAAATCCCAATTCGGCGGCCAGCGATTCGGAGAAATGGAAGTCTGGTCTTTGGAAGGCTACGGCGCCAGCCACATCCTGCAAGAGATGTTAACCATCAAATCCGATGACGTGCCCGGGAGAGCCGCCAGTTATGAGGCGATTCTCAAAGGCGAGCCCATTCGTCAGCCCAGCGTCCCGGCTTCTTTTAGTCTTTTGGTGGCCGAATTAAAATCACTGGGATTGGCGGTGGAAGTCAAGGAGAAAATGAGGGAAGAAGAGAAAGAAGAATAACTTAATCTTATGCGTGTCGCTGATCTAGAGGCTATCAGGATCAAACTCGCTTCGCCCGAGGAGATTTTGCAATGGTCCCACGGCGAAGTGACCAAACCCGAGACGATCAACTACCGGACGCAAAAGCCCGAAAAAGAAGGTTTGTTTGACGAAAAGATTTTCGGTCCGGAAAAAGATTACGAGTGCTATTGCGGCAAATATCGCGGCATCCGCCACAAGGGCATCGTCTGCGACAAATGCGGCGTGGAAGTGACCAAGGCTCAAGTTCGGCGGGAGAGAATGGGGCACATCAAACTGGCCTCGCCCGTTTCCCATATCTGGTTCTTAAGAGGCGTGCCGTCCCGCATGGGCCAGGTTTTGGATTTGCCCATGGCCCACCTGGAGAAAGTCATCTATTTTAATGCTTATATTGTGACCAAGGTGGAGGAAGCGGCCAAGCAGCAGATCTTAGAACAGATTGAAAAAGAATACCAACAAAAGTTCAAAACGCAAAGCGCAAAACGCAAAACTATAACTAAAAATTCAAAAATAAAAACAGACGAGGGCAAGACAAAAGGAGAAAAGCAGGAAGAACGCGATTTGAAGACGGCCCGAGACCGGGCCAAAGACGAACTTTTAAGCATTAAACCCTTAAAAATTCTTTCGGAAGTCGACTATTTTGACTTATCGATTAAATACGGCCAGTCTTTTGAGGCCGGCACCGGGGCAGAAACTCTGAGAAAGATCTTCAGCGAAATTGATACCAAGAAAAAGATTGCCGGACTCAAGGAAGAACTGGAAAAAGCCTCTCCCTTAAACCGGAGAAAGATTTTAAGACGGCTCAAGCTTTTTCAAGGCCTGGAAAGGGCCAACATTAAAGCCGAATGGATGTTTCTGACCATCCTGCCCATTCTGCCGCCGGATCTTAGGCCGATGGTTCAGCTGGACGGCGGCCGCTATGCCTCCTCTGATTTAAACGATCTTTACCGCCGGGTCATCAACCGCAATAATCGCTTAAAGTATTTGCTGGAGATTGCCGCGCCCGAGGTCATCGTCCGCAATGAAAAGAGAATGCTGCAGGAAGCCGTTGACGCCCTGATCGACAACGGCATGAGAAAGGGCACCATGACTCAGGCCACCACCGGCGGCCGCCGCCTTTTGAAGTCTCTGGCCGATATTCTAAAAGGAAAACAAGGCCGGTTTAGGCAGAATCTTTTGGGCAAGAGAGTGGACTACTCCGGGAGATCCGTCATCGTCGTGGGCCCGGATTTGCCCTTGAATCAGGTGGGCATTCCCAAGAAAATGGCCCTGGAACTTTTTAAACCTTTTGTCATTAAAAAAATTCTGGACAAGGAACTGGCCTACAACGTGCGGGGCGCTTCCCGTTTGATTGAGCAGGAAACCGATGACGTCTGGGCCATTCTCGAAGAAGTGGTGACGGACAAATTAGTCCTCTTGAACCGGGCCCCGACCTTGCACCGGCTGGGCATTCAGGCTTTTCAGCCCATCCTGATTGAGGGTGAAGCCATCCGGGTTCATCCCTTGGTTTGCAAAGCTTTTAACGCGGATTTTGACGGAGACCAGATGGCTGTTCATTTGCCTTTGTCCAAAGAAGCTCAGGCCGAAGCCCGGGAGATCATGCTTTCTTCGTTGAATCTCTTGAAGCCGGCCACGGGCTTGCCCATTGTCAGTCCTTCCCAGGATATTGTTTTGGGCTGTTATTGGCTGACCAAGATAAAGCCTGGCGCCAAGGGTGAGGGCAAGATTTTCGGTTCGGCCGAGGAAGCTCATCTGGCCCATGAGTTTAAGGAAGTCGATATGAAGGCCGTTATTAAAATCCCAAATCCCAAATCCCAAACCAACGAATTTATCGAGACCAGCGTGGGCCGCTTGACCTTTAACGAGGCTTTGCCCGAAGATTTTCCTTTCCAGAATAAAGAGATGAATTCCCGGGAGCTGGAAGAGCTCATCCGCGAGGTCATTGAGAGATACGGGATTGAAAAGACCCCGCCCATTCTGGATAAAATTAAGAGTACGGGCTTCGAAGGCGCCACCTGGTCCGGCGTGACCTGGGGCATGGATGACCTGATCGTGCCCGAGGAAAAACCCAAACTGATTGCGGCCGCCGAGCAAGAAATCGCCCAGCTGGAAACCCATTTTCAAAAAGGACTTTTGTCCCGCGATGAAAAATATCAGAGATCAATTGAAGTTTGGCAGCGAACCAAGTCGGCGGTGGAAAAATTAGTGCCGAAATCTCTGCCGGCGGATGGAAGCGTCTTTACCATCATTGATTCGGGGGCCCGGGGTTCCTGGGCTCAGCCGGCGCAGATGGCGGGCATGAAGGGCTTGGTCATTAACCCAATCGGCCGGATTATTGAACTGCCGATCAAACATTCTTACAAAGAAGGCTTTGACGTTTTGGAATACTTCTTATCAACTCACGGCGCCCGCAAGGGTACGGCCGACACCGCCCTGAGAACCTCCACCGCCGGTTACCTGACGAGAAGGCTCGTCGACGTCAGCCACGACATCATCATCCACGAGATTGACTGCGGCGATGCCGCGGGCACGGTCTTTTCACGCCCGGAAGCCCAAGAGATCGGCCAGAACTTCCTTTTTAAAATTGTGGGCCGTATTTCTCTGGATAGTATTAAATCAAGCAATCCGGAAAGCAAAAATAAAACCCTGGTTAAGGCGGGCGAAGTGATCGACTGGGAAAAGGGCAAAGAAATCATCAAAAATGGCATTGACGAAGTGCGGGCCCGTTCGCCTTTGAGCTGCCGGCTTTTAAGAGGCGTCTGTCAGAAATGCTACGGCTGGAGCCTGGGATCGGGCCAGATAGTTAAGACGGGAGAAGCGGTGGGCGTCATTGCCGCTCAGGCCATTGGTGAGCCGGGGACGCAGTTAACGATGAGAACCTTCCATTTGGGCGGCGTGGCCGGCGGCAGCGATATTACCATGGGCTTGCCGCGGGTGGAAGAAATCTTTGAGGCTCGGGTGCCTCTTGGCCAGGGCGCGATGACCCTGGTTGATGGCCAGGTTCTGGAAATTATTGGCGGAAAGACGGTCCGGATAAAGCCATCCGAGCCAGCCAGCTCAGCCCTTGGTTTAGCCGCTGGCTCAGCCAGGAAGAAAAAGATCTCGAAGCTGGAGAAAGACGAGATTTTGGAATATGAAATCCCCGAAGGCAAAGGCATTTTGGTTAAGGTGGGGGATCGGGTCAAAGCGGGGCAAGCCCTGTCCGAGGGCAACCTGGATTTAAAGGAGCTTTTCAAGGCCGTGGGCCAAGAACGAACCCAGCATCATATTATTAAAGAGATTCAGCGGATTTATGCTTCTCAGGGGGCGACCATTCACGACAAGCACGTTGAGGTGGTCGTCCGGCAAATGTTTTCCCGATTGAAGGTCAAGGATCCGGGTGACAGCATTTTGATTCAGGGAGAAACCATCACCAACCAGAAATTATTTGAAGAAAACCAGCGGCTGAAGAAAGAAGGAAAAAAGACCGTGTCGGCCACTTCAATTTTATTGGGCATCTCTAAAGTAGCTTTAACGACGGACAGTTTTTTGTCGGCCGCCTCCTTCCAAGAGACTTCCCGGATTCTTATTTCCGCGGCCATCTCGGGCAAGGAAGACAAGCTCCAGGGCTTAAAAGAGAATGTCATCATCGGCAAGCTGATTCCGGTCGGCACGGGCCTGAAGAAGTGATTCACTCGGCAGCCAAAAAATGCTAGAATTTACTCAGTGAGTAAAAACAATAAGAATCACAATTCAAAGAACTCTCTTTCGAAGAAAGACAAGGAACCAAAGCCCTTGTTCCTTCCGGCTTTAGCCCGGGGCTATCTCTTGGGCCTGGTTTTTCTCTTGGCCGCGGCCATTCTCACCCTTTCCTTTTTCGATCTGGCCGGCGGGGGAGGAGAAAAAATTCTCAGTTCCCTCACTTTTTTATTTGGCCAAACAGCGGTCCGGTTGCTGCCTTTGTTTTTGATTTTGGCCGGCGTCTTCTTTTTTGTCGCCAGCCCGAATTCTCAGAAGATCTGGAAAATGATTATTCTGGCGCTTTTTTCCTGTTTAATCGGCCTGAGCGCGGTTTTGACTTCTTTAAACGGTTACGACAAATTCTCTTTGGGCGACCCGGGGCCCGGTGGTTTTCTGGGACGCCTTTTGAGCTGGCCCATTCTCAAGATATTTGATTTCTGGGTCAGTCTGGCGGTTTTCGGGGGCTTGATCATCTTTGGCTTTTTTATCTTTTGGCAGGTGAGCCGGAAGATCCGGCCCAAAGAGGTTGAGGATCTGGCGGAAAAGCCCCAGATACTCCGGAGGATTTTTGAACCCCAGCTCAAAATTAAAGAAATCTCGGACAACAAATCCCGTTCCCTGACGGGAGCGGCGCCCTTACCCGAACTCAAAACTAAACCCATTCCCCAAGGGATGAGATCATCAATTTACAAGAAACCGCCCCTGGATTTGCTGGAAGTTGATCGGGGCGAACCCGTCACCGGCGATATCCGCAATAACCTGACCATTATTAAAAAAACCTTAGAGACTTTTGGCATTCCCGTGGAAATGGGCGAAGTTAATGTTGGTCCGACCGTCACCCGATATACCTTAAAGCCGGCCGAAGGCATCAAGCTTTCCAAAATCACCACTCTGAATAATGATCTTTCCCTGGCCTTGGCGACTCATCCCATTCGCATCGAAGCGCCGATTCCGGGCCAGTCCTTGGTGGGAATTGAGATTCCCAACAAGGTCCGAACCCAGGTCAGATTGCGCAATCTTTTTGAATCGCCGGAATTCCAAAATTCCAGTTCATCTTTGGTTTTTGCTTTGGGCCGGGACGTCGCCGGCAACCCTCTTTTTGCCGATCTGACCCGCATGCCGCATTTGCTGGTGGCCGGCTCGACCGGAACGGGCAAAACCATTTGCCTAAACAGCCTCATTTTAAGCTTGATTTATCGCAATTCACCCGAGGTGATGAGGTTAATCCTGGTTGATCCCAAGCGGGTGGAGTTCCCGGTTTATCAGGACATCCCCCATCTTTTGTCCCCCGTTATCTTTGACGGCCAGAAAACCATCAATACCCTAAAATGGCTGGTCAAGGAAATGGAGAGACGTTTCGAAGTTCTGGCTCAGGCCAAAGCCCGGGACATCGGCGGGTACAATCGCGAGATCAATTCCCGCCGCGCCAAGACCTCGGTCAAAAATGAAGAAGAGGATTTGGACCCCATGCCCTATATTGTCGTCGTCATTGACGAGCTGGCCGATTTGATGGCCGCCCGCGGCAAAGAGATTGAAGGCGGCATCGTCAGGCTGGCCCAGATGGCCCGCGCCGTGGGCATTCATCTGGTCGTGGCCACGCAAAGACCGTCCGTGGAAGTCATTACCGGTTTAATCAAGGCCAACATTACTTCCCGCATCACTTTCCAGGTGGCTTCACAGGTTGATTCCCGGACCGTCATTGACATGGCCGGAGCGGAAAAGCTCCTGGGCTCCGGCGACCTGCTCTTTATCTCTGCAGAAACGGCTAAGCCCCGCCGGATCCAGGGCGGCTATGTCACGGACAAAGAAGTCAAAAGAGTCACCGAGTTTTTGAAGACTCAAAAACATGACTTTGCCGTTTTGAAAGAAAACTTTTTGGCCGAGGAATTGGAAAGAGAGCTGGCCGTCGGGGAACCCGACAGGGGCGAGTTTTATGCCGGCGAGGAAGACCCTCTCTATCCCCAGGCCAAGCAATTGGCGATTGAATCCAAAAAAGCTTCGGCTTCCCTGATGCAGCGCCGGTTAAGAGTGGGCTATGCTCGGGCGGCCCGGCTCTTGGATATTCTGGAAGAAAGAGGCGTGGTCGGACCGGCCGACGGCGCCAAACCCCGGGAGGTTTATCTGACCGGTGAAGTCAAAGAAGGAGAAGGGGGTGTTTCCATTAAGATTCAGAGGCCGGGGGGAGAAAAACAGGATGACGAGTGGGAGAAAGTCTAATTGTGTCAAGGTCAGACCTTGACACAGGAACAAAGAGATGGCAAATAGAAATATTTATTTTGAAAAACGTGGCATTTATCATATTTTGACAAGAGCGGTTGATAAGAAAAAGTTTTTTGCCGACGAAAAGGATTGTTTACGTTTTGTTTTTCAAATGTTCGCCGCTAACCTCGGTATGACCGTCTCCAATTTTCTTCGTCAAAACGTTTCTAACATAGGTAGAAATTTATTAGTTGGTCGGGAAGATTCTTTTGGTCAAACAAAGCCGAGTCGTGTGTCATTGGTGCACATTTTGAGTTTTGTTTTGGTCGTTGACCACTACCATCTCCTTTTGGCTTTAAACGAAGATGATGATGGGATACCGAGATATATGCAAAGACTGAATACCGGCTTTGCCATGTATTTTAATCTCAAGAAGAATCGTCGAGGAGCCCTTTTCGAGAGTCGCTACAAGGTTGTTTCGATCGAAAACGAAAGGCAATTAAACACGATTATCCGTTACATCAACATTACTAATCCTTTAGATGTTTGCCAACCGGGTTGGCGCGAGAGGGGGGTTGAAGACAGAGTCGCCGCTTGGAATTTTCTAAATAAATATCAATTTTCGAGTTTTCCGGATATTTTTGGTAAAAGAAATTCTTCGATTTTAGCATCCCGTTCGGTGTTGGATGAATATTTAGGAGAGAGTATAATAAAAGACAGAGCAGGACTTAAAGAATTGGCGCAGGACTACCTATGGCAAAAATCCAACCAATTGTTCATCAACACCTTAGAATAACTTTCGTGTCAAGGTCTGACCTTGACATAAGAAAAGGTTAAAAATGATCAAAAAGAAGGCCGAAAAAAAAGAAGAGAAAACAGAAGTCAGAAAAGACCTACTGGAAGCGGTGGCCGAGATCAGACAGAGATTTGGCGAGGGCGCCATTATGAAATTAAAAGACGTGAGGGCGGTTGATGTTGACGTCATCCCCACCGGCTCGCCTTCTTTGGATTTGGCTCTGGGCGTGGGCGGCGTTCCCCGCGGCCGGGTCGTGGAAATATTCGGCCCCGAAAGTTCGGGAAAAACAACCTTGGCGCTGCATATTTGCGCCGAAGCCCAGAAGACGGGCGGGGTGGCCGCTTTTATCGATGTCGAGCACGCTTTGGATCCGGACTACGCCAGAAAAATCGGGGTGGCGGTGGAAGATATTCTCATTTCTCAGCCCGATTCCGCGGAAGAGGCCTTACAGATCGTGGAAACCTTGGTTCGATCGAACCAGGTTGACGTCATTGTCGTCGATTCCGTGGCCGCCTTGGCGCCCAAGAATGCCATTGAATCAGAGATGGGGGAGTTTCAGATCGGTCTTCAGGCCCGGCTCATGTCTTCGGCTCTGCAAAAGCTTTCGGGTGCCATCTCTAAGAGCAAGGCAACCGTCATTTTTCTTAATCAAATCCGCATGAAGATCGGCATCATGTTTGGTAATCCGGAAACTACTTCCGGCGGTCTGGCTCTTAAATTTTATTCTTCGGTTCGGATTGATTTAAGGCGGATTGCCCAGATCAAGCACGGGGAAAGCATTATTGGTTCCCGGATCCGGGCCAAAATCGTCAAGAACAAAGTGGCCGCTCCCTTCCGCATCGCCGAATTCGACATCTATTACAACGAAGGCATTTCTTATCTCACCGATCTTTTGGCTTTGGGGATAAAGCAGGAAGTGATTAAGAAATCCGGCAGCTGGCTGGACTTTGAAGAAACGAGACTGGGCCAGGGAATTGAAGCGGCCAAGAAATATCTCAAGGAGAATCCAAAGGTGGCCGAAGAAATAAAAAAAGTGGTTTTTACTCAGGTTCAAGCTTAAAACTCAAAGCGCAAAGCGTAAAATTACAGCGTAAAACGTAAAGCTATCCAAAAATTTTACATTTTTCGCTGTCATTTTACATTTTTCGCTTTACGCTTTTAGCTGATTCATCACTTTGTCGTATATGGCAGCAAAGCCAAGAATCTTGCTCTCTTAATGGCTTGGGCTAATTTCCGCTGATGGCTGGCGCAAACGCCGGTTCTTTTTTTGGCCCGGATCTTGGCCAAACCCGAAGTAAACTTCCGGAGAAGTTCTAAGTCTTTGTAATCGATTTCCTCAATGCCCTTTTGGCAAAAAAAACAGTCCATTCTCAAAACGGGATATTCTTAACATCTATCTCGTCCTCCGCTTCTTCGATGATGGGGATTTCTTCCTGGCTGGGGGAGGCTTCTTCTTTTTCTTTGCTGCTGGCGGGCGCCTGGCTTGATTTCGGTCCCAATTGCATTCTTTCGCCCACGACTTCCGTGCGGAATTTCTTGTTGCCGGCCGCATCCTGCCAACTCCGGTTTTCGACCCGGCCTTCAATTAAAACCAGGGCTCCCTTGGTCAGGTATTGCGAGGCGATTTCGGCCAGCCGGCGCCAAAGAACAACATTGTGGAAATCGGCTCTTTCCTGCTTTTGACCGTTAACGGTAAAGATACGATTGGTCACCAGGCGAAAAGAACAGACGTTTTGTCCGGTGGGCGTACTGCGGGATTCGGGATTGGTGGCGACCCGGCCCAAAAGAAAAACTTTATTTAAGTTCATTTTGACCGAGAATTTCTTCTAACTTTTTCTCAATTTCTTCTAAATCGACCTTTTGAGACGGCTCCCGGGCCTCAATCGGTTTAATTTTTTCAGTTAACACCGTCAATGGCTGCATCAAAGGCGCCATCTTGACGGGTTTTCTCTTTAAAATCAAAGAGCGGAAAATTTCTTTGGTTTCTTTTAATTTCTTTTCGACTTCGGCCAGCTGGCCCGGTTCCAGAGAAAAATAGGTTATTTGCAGCCAGGCTTCGTTTTCTTTTTGGATGGGATAGGCCAGGCTGAATTTCCGGGGGAGTTGGCTGTCAAAAACCACGCCTTCTTTCTCTTGAATGGCATCATTAACCTGGCGCAGGATGTCTGAGGCTCCTTCATTAGAAAGCTGCGGGGAAATCAGATAGCTTAATTCGTAATTCTGCTTCATGGGGAAAGTATATCATCTCAAAAATCCGCTGTAAAGACCCGACCTTAAAATTCCCCAAGGTCGGGTCTTGAATATGGTATAATCTAAGTATGATCATTAATCCGTCGATTTTCCGGGCCTACGACATCCGGGGCATCTATCCCAAAGACCTCACCGCCAAGGGGGTCTTGGCCATTGCCCGGGCTTTTCTGGTTCTCTACCCCGGCTTAAAGAAGGTCGTCGTCAGCCACGACACGAGACAGAGTTCACCCCGCTTGGCCAAAGCCATTGCCAAGGGCTTGAAAGAGGCGGGCCGGGAGGTTATCTTTCTTGGCATCGCTCCCGATCCTCTGTTCTACTTTGCCATTCTCAACCTTGGCTTTGACGGGGGCATCATGGTTTCCGGCTCCCACAACCCGCCCGAGTACAACGGCCTGATGCTGCACGTTAGAAATAAGGGAGATCTGATCGGCCGCGATCTGGAGAAAATCCGGCAGATTGCTTTACAAGACAGGAAACCAACTAAGACGGGGGAGGGCAAGATCACCCTGCTCGATCCGACTTCAGACTATATCGATTATGTCACCCAAAGGATCAAGCTGAAAAAGCCCTTAAAGATCGTGGTGGACTCGGGCAACGGGGCCATGGGCTATCTGCCGGCCAAGGTTTTCCAGCGGCTGGGCTGTCAGGTTTTCACTCTTTACGGGGAGTTCGACGGTTCTTTCCCGTACCATTTGCCCGATCCCTACGAAAGGAAGAATCGGCTGGCCGCCAAGCGGGAGGTTTTGAAAAAGAAGTTTGACCTGGGTTTTGTCTTTGACGGGGACGGCGACCGGGTGGCGGCCATTGATAACCAAGGGCGATCGGTCGGCGGCGACTTTTGTTTCCTGATGCTGGCCCGTCAGGCTTTGCAAAAGAAAAAAGGATCAATCGTGCACGACATGAGGGTTTCCCAGGCTTTTTTAGACGAGATGAAAGAAAGAAAGGTTAAAACCTACTTTTGCGTTTCCCACCACACGGCCATCATCGAAAAGATCAAGAAGGTCAAGGCTATTTTTGGCGGAGAAGTGACCCTGCACTTTCTTTTTCCCCAGGACTATTACCTCTGCGACGAGGCCCTCTTCGCTTCTTTGAAGCTGGCCGAGATCGCCTCCAGCCAGAAAGACTTTGCCGCCTACATCGACACCCTGCCTCGCTGCCAATCCAGCCCCGAGGTCTTCATTCCTTGTCCGGACCGGGAGAAGTTTAAGATCATAAGAAACCTCCAGAACTATTTAAGGGAAAATCATTACAAGTTCATTGACATTGACGGCGCGAGGATCTCTTTTCCGCACGGTTGGGCCTTGGCCAGAGCCGCCAATACCAGTCCTTATGTCAAATGCCGGTTTGAGGGCGACACCCCGGAGCACTTAATCGAGGTCGAAAAAGAGGCGCTGGAGATCTTTAAGAAAGTCGGCCTTCCGGTAACAAAAAAGACCCTGAAAGAGCTAGGTCTTTGACAAGAACCAATTATACTAGGCCGGTTTTTTTACGGACTTCTTCCATGGTTGATTGGGCGATGGAGCGGGCTTTTTTGGCGCCCTGGCTTAAAATTTCTCTGACATAAACCTCTCTTGAAAGCAGTTCCTTTCTCTTTTTCCTCAAGGGTTCCAGGGCTTCAATGATAACCTGGGCCAAGGATTTCTTAAAATCAGCATAGCCCTTATTTCGGAATTTTTTTTCAATTTTAGGAATGGCCAATCCGGAAAACTGGCTGTAAACGGTTAAAAGGTTGGCAATACCCGGTTTTTTGATTGGGTCAAACTTTATCTCTCGACCAAGGTCGGTGACGGCCGCCATAATTTTCTTTTCTATTATTTCCGGTTCGTCAAAGAGATAAAGGCAGCTCGGGGGTACGGATTTGGACATTTTCTTTTTCGGATCGGTCAGAGACAAAATCTTGGCTCCGGTTTTGGGTAAACTGACCCGGGGCTCAACAAAGGTTGGGCCGAATCGATGATTAAAGGCTCGGGCAATGGTGCGGGCCAGCTCAACGTGCTGTTGCTGGTCCTGGCCCACCGGCACCACCTCGGTCTGGTAAAGCAGGATGTCGGCGGCCATGAGGATGGGGTAGTTGAGGAGGCCGGCGTTGAGGTCTTTCTGGAATTGTCGGGATTTTTCTTTGTACTGGGTCATTCTTAACAAGTCGCCCACCGGCGTGACCGTGTTTAAGATCCAGGCCAGCTCGGTGTGTTCGGTTACCTGAGACTGGACAAAAAGAATGGATTTTTCCGGATCAATGCCCGAGGCCAGGTAACAGACGGCGGCGTCCAAGACGTTTTTCGGCAAAGTTCGAGGGTCATAGGGGATGGTCATGGCGTGCAGGTCAACAATACAGAAAACGCACTCTTCTTTTTCCTGGAGTTCTAAGAATTGTTTGATGGCGCCCAGATAGTTTCCGATGTGGAGGGCACCGGTCGGCTGGATTCCCGAAAAGATTCTCATGTTTTTATCATACCTCAATCACTACGGGCAGCACCATTGGCCGTCTCTGGGTTTGTTGATACAAAAATTCACCGACCTTATCTCTAATTTCTTCTTTGACATAGGTCCAGTTGACGGCGCCGCCGGAGCCGGCGGCCCGGTCGACAATACTCACCACTTTCTTTCTGGTTTGGCGGAGCAGTTCTTTGGATTCTCTCAGATAAACAAAGCCTCGGGAGATGATATCCGGAGAGCCGTGGACCTTGCCGGTCTGGCGGTCGATGGTGGTGATGATGACGAACATGCCGTCTTTGGCTAAAGTTTGCCTATCCCTTAAAACGACTTCGCCGATGTCGCCGATGCCCAAGCCGTCAACAAAAACGTAGCCGGTATCAATTTTTTTATTCAAAACCTCGGCCGTTTTGTTGTGAAATTCGATGATGGAACCGTTATCTAAAACAAAAATGTTTTTTTCTGGGTAATTGATGCCGGCCGCCAGCTTGGCCGCCTCTTTTAGGATGTAATGATTGGCATAGACGGGGAGGAAGAAGTCCGGCTGAATCTGTTTGATCATCTTTTTAATGCTGTCGGCGTTGGAGTGGCCGCTGATGTGGACGTCCATAATGTCGCTGTGAACAACATTATCGCATTTTCTGTAAAGGCCGTCTTTTAGCCGCTGGATAGTTCTTTCGTTGCCCGGGATGACCGAAGAAGAAAAAACGATAGTGTCATTTTTCCTGATTTTGACGAATTTGTGGTTGTCGCTGACGATCCGCGACAAAACGGCGTTGCCTTCGCCTTGAGCGCCGGTGCAGATAATAATGACTTTTTCCTCCGGATATTTATTGATGCTGTTGATGGGGATAATGGTGCCGCCGCCAACTTTTATATAGCCCAGCTCTTTGGCAATTTCGACGTTCATTTTCATGCTGTACCCGTCCAGGGCGACTTTTTTACCGATCCGTTTGGCGTATTCCAAAAGATAATTGATTCTTTTTATTTGGGAAGCAAAAGTGCCGATAATGATTTTACCCTTAGCCTGGCTGATTAGTTTTTCCAGGTTGGCGTACATTTCTTTTTCCGAAATAATTTTCGGAGAGGTGTTGATCGCTCCCAAACTTTCCAGCATCAGGATTTTTGGTTTGGGCAGTTTGGCCAAATGATGATAAGTCAGCGGCTCGCCGTTAACGGGATTTTTTTCCATTGTCCAGTCGCCCGGATGGATGATCGTTCCCGGCGGCGTGTTGATGATGACGCCGATCGCGTCCATGATCGAATGTTCAATTTCGAAAAAACCGATTCTGAATTTCCCAAAATTAAACCGGTCGTTGACGGAATTTATCCTAATGACGTTTAATCTCTTGGCCGAATTTTTTTCAAAATCTTCCATTCGTTTTTTTATCATGGCGATGGTCAAATCGCGCCCCACGACCGGGGGATAGCCGAGTTTTGGCAAGAGCAAGGGAGCGGCGCCGATATGATCGAGATGGCCGTGGCTGAAAATGACGGCGCGGATATTTTTTTCCTTGCCCTTAAGATAACTGACGCTGGGAATAATATAGTCAATGCCCAGCATGTCTTCTTCCGGGAATTGAATGCCCATATCCAAAATGACGATGTCTTTTTCATATTCAAACACGGTCATATTGCGGCCGACCTCTTCCTGCCCGCCCAAGGGGATTATTCTGAGCGGGCTTTCTTTTTGGTGATATTTTTCCATATAATTTTACTAGATTAGATTCTAGCTTCTTGTGCTCGGCGTTGCCTAGCACAAAATTTAACTAACTAATCTTCGAGAGTTAGATTATTAATTGAATTAAACTTTCTTTCCAATAAACTAGCCCGAACTAGCTTTTGGTAATCTTTACTGCTGGAGAAAATTTCTCCGAGAATATCTTTATCAATAATAATTGACTTTCTTTTGCCGAGGTATTCTTGATGGGTGCTCCAGAGGTAGCTTCTAACGAAGTCGAGAACTTTGTCCAAATTTTTGATACCCGTTTTCTTTAAATTTGGTTCCACTAGTTGGGCGGGGTTTATAACGTTGATATAAACCAGCAGCTGTTCTAGATACTCCTGACTATCGACTAAAATAGCCTTGAATGGTCCTTCAAACAGGCTGCCGCTCCGCTCGTATTTTTTATTGAGATATTGCGCATAACCGGTGCCGAGTTTATGCATAAATTTTGAAATGCCCCCATCGTTGATTTCTTTAATCAGTAAATGATAATGATTCGGCATCAGGCAGTCAGCCATAATCCGGACCAGCGGCTGCCGATTTTTTTGGTCATTTTTCAGAAAGTCTTGTATGGTTTTAAAAGTAGCTTTTCCCTTAGCTCTTTCAACTTGCCAGAGAATATTTGTTGAAGCTTCGACGTCGTTGAATAAAAATAATCCCTGGAGAAAACGCCATCTATCGTTATCGTTTCGGAAGATATTGCGTTTTTCAACTCCACGATTGTAAATATGATAAATATGATCTTTCGCGAATTGGATTTTTCTTACGCTCATAAGTATAAGATTCGTGTTAGGCGTTGCCTAGCACAACTAGAACAATTATCAATGATGTGCCGGGAGCGGGAGTCGAACCCGCATGGAGTTGCCTCCGCTAGGCCCTGAACCTAGTGCGTCTGCCATTTCGCCACCCCGGCTATTTTTTTATTGACCATTAGGCCGCAGAAGAAAACTTAAATCTCTGGGCATTTTCTTTAACGGTTTTTTCTCTTTCAATTTGGGCAGTTTCTTGTAATTCTTATCTTTTTGCCAGCCCGAAACAGTGTAGTAATAACCGAAACCGCCTAGTTTTTCGATATTACGGTAATCGCTCTCGCATCTTTTGTCCATCCAGGTAGCGATTTTCAAATCTTTTTTCATGGGGTTAATGGTGACGTGGGAATAGCCCGAAGGGGAGAGTGCGGCCTGTCCTTTTTTGGCCCGGACAAAGTAGACATCCTCGATCTGGTTACCCTCGTCTTTCTGCAAGAGGAAGATGGCTTCTCCTTTTAAGACGAGAAGGAGTTCCCGGCATTCTGGAGGATGTTCGTGGCCTTTGGTTTTGGGAAACTCGGCTCCCAGCATTTTGGGGAAGATGACGGTTTCGTCATAGCGCAGATGGCCGCGGGACTTTAAGCCTCGCCAGACCTGATAGATGTTAAAATTGGGAGCCTTTTTGGCCCAACTCTGGTCAAAGAGAACTTTCCTTAAGTCATTAACAGATCGTTTCATGGTTTCCACACTCTTTTAGTCGCAAGATACCAATTTTGGATGTCCTCAAATCTCTGGCTGGGGTCGGCAATCAGGCCCGCCTTGATGCCCCTGATCTCGGGGCTGGTCAGATAAACAAAGTCGGGGCGATAGAGGAAGACCGCCGGCGCATCGGCCAAAAGAATCTCCTGGAATTTCTCCAGCTTTTCTTTTCTGACACCTTCATCATTGGTTTGTCGGGCTTCTTCTAAAAATTTATCCGCCTCTTTGTTCTCATAGAGAGCCAAATTGAGCCCGGGATCCTTTTTCTGAAGCGAATGCCAGAAAGGAAAGAGATCCGGTATTTGGCCCAGGACTTCGCCGAAGAGAAGGGCGTCATATTCCCGGGGTTTGAGAAAATCCGAATTTAATTGGGAAAAGCTGAAAGACCTAATTTCCACTTTGGCGCCAATCTCGGCCCACTGTTTTTTCAAGATTTCCGCGGTCTTCAAAAGAACGGGATCATCCACCGTGACCAAAGAGAATTTCAAGGCCAGAGTTTGCTGGTTCGGGCCAAAGCAGATTTTGTTCAGTTTCTGGCGCGTTAAGGGTCCGGTTTCGCCGTTGCCGCTGATTAGTCCGGCCGGGGTCAAGATATCCGCGCGGTACTTTTCCTGGAATTTAATGACGGCTTCGCGCGTTTTAGGGCCAAAGACGCCGGTGATTTCGCCCTCCGGATAGATTCCAGGGTCCCGGGCCAGACACTTTTGCAATTCCTTGACTTCGGCTCCCTGGGAGCTTTTGGAAAGCGTGTTTTTGAATTCAAAGCTCAATTTTTTCTCAACCGTCTTTTCCCAGACATTAGTTTGAGGATTAAGCTTGAAACCCACTTTTTTCAGAAGATCCCTGGCTTTATTGGGGCTGAAGCGGTAAGTGATTTGGGGTTCCTCAAAGCCGAAAAGATCCGGCAGGATCGGCGAATCCACCGCCACCCCGCTGTTCCCGAGAACCTGGTCAATGATTTCCTTTTTGTTAACGGCGTAGTTGAGGGCCAGCCGGACATTCTTTTCCGCTAAGACCAAAGCATTCTTCTGGTTGAAGAAAACGGCGAAATAGCGGGGCAGATCAAAATGATGAATGACGAAGTCGCGGTTTTCAAAGAGGAGTTGTTTTTCCGGGGCAGAAAGGACAAGGGCCTGAATTTCCCGATTTTGCGCCGCCTCAATTAAGTCTTTTTCCTGTTCAAAAAAGGCAAAGGTGATTTCCTTGATTTTAGGGAGCTCGGCGTGATAACGGGGGTTAATCTCGAGGGTTAATGATTTGATCCGGCCCGACTGGTCTTTTTCCTGAATGATTCTCGCCACTCGATAGGGGCCGGAGCCGACGGGTTTTAAGTTGAAAATGGCCAGAGGGAAGTTTTCGGCCGTGATCTCTTCCCACGTCTTTTTGGGAATGATCTTTAAGGTCAGGCTTTCCAGGAAGCCGGGATAGACATTCTTTAATTTGAAACGGACGGTGAGATCGGAGACTCTTTCGGTCTCAATGCCGAGCCAGCTGGGCCTTAAAGGACTTTTATAATCGGGGTTTTGAATGGTCTTAATGGTGAAAATGACATCATCGCTGGTCAGAGGAGAACCGTCTTGAAAGACGAGATTTTCTTTTAAATTAATTTCCCAGGTCTGGCCGTCTTGGCTGACCTGGTAACCTTTGGCCAGGTCCGGCTGGATTTGGCCGTCGACGGAATATTTCATCAGGCCCGAAAAGATCAATTCCGTCAAATCGCGGTCGATGTCATTGGCCGGAGCAAAAATGGGGTTGATGAATCGGGGCTGACCGATCATACCCTCGGTGAATTCTCCTCCGGCGGCAGCGCGGACCTCGGTATGCTTAAAATAGAAGTTAACGGTCAAAAAGGCAGAAGAAACCAAACCCAAAACAAGAAAGATGAAAAAAGCCTTTTTCTCTCTGCGGCCGAGAATTTTAAAAAACTTCCGGTACTGGCCTTGTTCGGGCAAAGTTTTGAGTTTTTCGATAAGATCCCTTAATCCCAGTCGGGAGGGAAGGAAAGAAAACATTTTTAGAGGAGTAGGTTCAAGAGAGCCGTGGCAATGAAGATGAAGCCCAGAAAAATGGTAAAAAAGAAAATCTTTTTAGATATTCCCCGCAGTTTGCCCGTGCCGGTAAAGCTCTGGCCAAAGGCCGATCCTAAGGATTCGCCGCGAGGTTGAAGCAAGACCAATGAAGTTAAAAGTACGGCAATGACAATCTGGATGACCGGCAAAAAGGGCTTGATTTGAGAGAGAGCGGCCACTAAGTTTTGTAGATTCATGGTTTATCTTTTATTTATCGGGCATCCACTTTGTTAGCGCAAAGATGACGAGCCAAATAATAACGGTGGTCCAGAAGAGAGGAACAATTCCCGTGATGACCAGTTCCGTAAAGGCAATATCCACCAGCCAGACCAAGAGCATGTTAATGATAAAACCGAAAAGGCCCAAGGTCAAAATCTTTAAAGGCAGGGTCAGAACGTTGAGCAGGGGCCGGAGAAAGAAGTTGACGGCTCCCAGAACCGCGCCAATCAGGACAAAGGTTTTCCCATCACCGAGAACATCAACTCCCGGAACGAAACGATCGGCCAACCAGAGGCCGGCCGTACTGCCGGCAATTTGCAAGAGGAGAGACCACATTCTTCATGATAGCAAGACTTTTCTCTCGGGTCAAGGGTGACTTATTCGATCAGTTCGGGCTGGAAAAATTTATTTATTTTTATTTCTTTGGTGATGACTTTTTTTATCTTTTTATTCTCAATAGTAATCTCCACGACCTCCCCTTGCGTCGTTTCTTTTGAGAAGCCCTGATCAAAGACGAAATTGCCCAGGCCGTAGAAAATGTAGCCCGAACGATATTCTTCTGATTCTTGGACGATATGGCTGTGATGGTTGACGACGATGTTGGCGCCGGCGTCAATGAAAGCCCGCGAAAAAGTGGTCTGAGAAAGAGTCGGTTCTTTGGCGTATTCCTGGCCGGCGTGAAGAGAAACAATGACGACGTCGGTCAGCTCCCGGGCCAGGGTCAGGTCGGCTTTAATTCTTTCGAGGTTGTTTTCCGAAACTCGGGCAATACCGATGTTTTCCGCCAGAGCCTGCCAAGCAAAGGGGGCTTGGTCGGTGTAGGCGAAAAAAGCGATGCGGGTGTCCCGGACGGTCTTGATCGTCGTGAAATAGGCCTGGCTTTCGGTTCCGGCCCCCACCGGCGAGATGCCCGCGTCGATCAGGCGATTCAAGCTGTCTTGGAGCGCCTCTCGGCCGTAATCCAGGGCGTGGTTATTGGCCAGGGAAAGAACATTGAAACCGGCAAACTTTAAGCCCTCAATGGCTTGGGGGTCGGCGCGGAAGGAATAAATACTGCCCACTTTCGTGCCCCGGTCAGAAATCTGGCTTTCCAGGTTGCCAAAGACGAGGTCCGCCTTTTTCATTTCGTCCGCCATCTTCAAAAAGGGGAATTTAAAGTCACCCTGACCCTCCTTTTCAATCATATATTTAACTCCGCGGTCGAGCATGATGTCGCCGGCCAAAAAGAGTTTGACTGATTTTTCCGCCGGGCTTGGTTCGGGAACCGTAGTCTTAATCTCAATGGTCGTTGTCCTTAAGAAGAAAAAAGTCAGAGCCAGAACCAAGACGCTCAAAGAAACACCCGAAACTATTTTTACAGATTTGGTCATGGTTCTTCCTTGATATTACCAGAGATTGAAATTTTTCTGAAATTATGCTACAATGCCCAACATTGCTAAGGTTCTGCGAGCGGAGCGAGCAGGTTCTTATCATATTCGATTGCCATGTCGGAAAATTATATTAAAATCCGGGGAGCGAGAGTTCATAACTTACAGAATATCGACGTTGATATTCCCAAAAACAAATTGGTCGTCATCACCGGTTTATCCGGCTCGGGGAAATCTTCTTTAGCTTTTGACACTCTTTATGCCGAAGGTCAAAGAAGATATCTCGAAAGTCTTTCGGCTTACGCCCGGCAGTTTTTGGGCGTCATGCAGAAACCGGACGCGGACAAGATCGAGGGCATTTCTCCTTCCATCGCCATTGATCAGAGAAAAGCCAGTCACAATCCCCGGTCCACCGTCGGCACGATCACCGAAATCTATGATTATTTAAGGCTTCTCTTTGCCCGCGTAGGCTTGCCGCACTGTCCCCAATGCGGCCGATTGGTCAGTCGCCAGACGATTGACCAGATTGCCTCACAGATCCGGCAGCTGCCTTCCCAGAGAGAAATCATTATTCTGGGACCGGTCATCCGGGGCAAAAAAGGAGAACACATCGGGGTCTTAGAAGAAATCAAAAAGGCGGGTTTCCTGCGCGTCCGGATTGACGGCATTGTTTTTCGCACTGAAGAGGCTTTGGAGAAAACTTTGGACCGGCAGAAAAAGCATAATCTCGAAGTCGTCATTGACCGCCTGGTCATTGATAAAGAGTTGGATAAATCGAGATTGGTTGATTCCTTGGAAACGGCCCTAAAACTGGGCAAGGGCATTGTAATCATAAGCGCAAAGCGCAAAACGCAAAGCGCAAAGCTTGAATACGAAGACTTGATCTTTTCGGAACATTTTGCCTGCGAAGAGTGCGGCCTGTCTTTGCCCGAATTAGAACCACGTCTCTTTTCTTTTAACTCGCCCTACGGGGCGTGTCCGGCTTGCCAAGGGTTGGGGCAGAAACTGGAAGTTGACCCGAAATTAGTCCTGCCCAACCCGAATCTGACTTTGGGCGAAGGCGCCATTTTTCCCTGGGCCCACGCCTCGCACCGGACCGGGCGCCAGGGATTCTTTTGGTTCAGGCTGCAGAACCTTTCCGAGAAATACCAAATTCCTCTGGATGTGCCGGTCAAAGAACTTTCTGAAAACGATCTCCGGCAGATTCTTTACGGAGACAGCCAGATCGAAGGCGTCATTCCCTGGTTGAGGAGAAGATACCACGAGACGGATTCAGATTACGCCCGGGCCGAAATTGAACAGTACATGGTGGAGAAAATCTGTGAGGCGTGCCGCGGCAAGAGGCTGAAGCCGGAAGCACTGGCAGTGACTGTTTTAAATAAGTCTATTGCCGATATTGTCGGTATGTCGATTGCGCAAATCAAGGGATTTTTTGAAGGCTCATTGGTTCAAACTCAAAGCGCAAAACGCAAACCTTGGTCCCGAGAAAACGAAATCGCCATAGCAAAGCCGATCATTAAAGAAATTCTCAGCCGGCTGCAGTTTTTAATTGACGTGGGGCTGGATTACCTTTCTTTGAACCGTCAGGCTTCGACCTTGGCCGGGGGAGAAGAGCAGCGCATTCGCCTGGCCACTCAGCTGGGTTCTCAGTTGACCGGTGTTTTGTACATCCTGGACGAACCCTCGGTGGGCTTGCATTCCCGGGATCAGGGCCGGTTGATTGAAAGCCTCAAAAAATTGCGCGACCTGGGCAATAGCATCATCGTCGTTGAGCACGATGCCCAGACGATTCGGGCTTCAGACTGGGTCATTGATATTGGCCCGGGCGCGGGCAAACACGGCGGCCGCGTCACCTTCACCGGGACTCCCCGGCAACTGTTGAAATCCAAGACCCTGACCGGAGACTATCTAGCGGGACGGAGAAAAGTCGCCGTGCCGGCTCCAAGTAAAAACTCCCCAAGGTCGAACCTTATTATTAAAGGCGCCCGGGAGCACAACTTAAAGAACATTGACGTTAAGATCCCGCTGGGGAAATTTGTCTGCGTCACGGGCGTTTCCGGTTCGGGCAAATCTTCTTTGGTCAATGATGTTTTGGCCAAAGCCTGCTTGAAGAAGTTTTACCGGGCCAAAGAAGAGCCGGGCCGGCACGAAACCATTTTGGGTTTGGAGAATCTGAATAAGGTCGTTTTGGTTGATCAATTGCCGATTGGCCGGACGCCCCGGTCAAACCCGGCCACTTATACCGGCGCCTTTGCCTATATCCGCGATCTTTTTGCCAAGACCAAGGAGGCGAGGATCCGGGGATTTGGACCGGGGAGGTTTAGTTTCAACGTCTCCGCCAAAGGCGGATCCGCCTCTGGAGGAAAGGGCGGCCGCTGTGAAGCCTGCGAGGGCCAGGGCGAAATCAAGATTGAAATGTATTTTCTGCCCGATCTCTATCAGGAATGCCAGGAGTGCAAGGGCCAGAGATTTAACCAGGAAACTTTGTCGATTGAATACACGCCCCTGGGCCAGGCCAAAGGCAAAAACATTGCCCAGATTCTTTCTTTGACGATTGAGGAAGCTCTGTCGTTTTTTAAAAACATTCCGGGGCTTTGGCAAAAACTTCAGACCTTAAATGACGTTGGCCTGAGCTATCTCGAACTGGGCCAACCGGCTATTTCCCTGTCCGGGGGAGAAGCCCAGCGCATCAAGTTAGCCGCGGAGCTCTCTCGGCGAGACACGGGTAAAACCCTTTACGTCCTCGACGAACCCACCACCGGCCTGCATTTTGAAGATGTCCGGAAACTGGTTGAAGTTTTGCGCCGCTTGGTGGATAAAGGGAACACCGTTCTGGTCGTCGAACACAATTTAGAATTAATTAAAAACTCGGACTGGATTATTGATCTGGGTCCGGAAGGCGGAGAAAAGGGCGGTCAGATTGTCATCGCGGGCACCCCTCGCGAAATATCCAGAACTACCCGGTCCCATACCGGCCGATATCTTAAAGAGGCCTTGGCGGGCAGAATTCTTTAGCGGTTATTTTTTCAGTATTTGTGCGAAGCCGGGCCTTTGCTTTTCCGGCCCTTGACAGACGGTTGTCACTTCAATAAAATCAAGGTGACTCCATTAGCAGTCAACACATTTAATTGCTAGCTGAGAAAAATATGAACATCAAACCCTTAAGTGATCACGTTTTGATCGAACCCCTGCCCCAGGCCGAGAAGACCAAGGGCGGCATTTTTCTGCCCGAATCGGCGGAAAAAGAAAGGCCCGAACAGGGCCAGATTGTGGCCGTTGGCCCGGGTAAGAAATTAATTTCAGGCAAGATTATTCCTCTCAACGTCCAGGTGGGCGATAAGGTTTTGTTTACCAAATACGGACCCAACGAAATTAAAGTCGATGACAAAGAGTATCTCATCGCCAAAGAGGAGGATATACTGGCGGTAATTGAATAATTTAATATGTCTAAACAAATTTTTTACCAAGAAGCGGCCAGAAAAAGACTCAAAGCGGGCGTCGATAAACTGGCCGATGCCGTCAAAATCACTTTGGGTCCCAAGGGCCGCAACGTGGTTCTGGACAAAGGCTTTGGCGTGCCGGTCATCACCAGTGACGGGGTATCGGTGGCGAAAGAAATTGAACTAGAAGACCGAACGGAAAACCTGGGCGCCGAGATCGTCAAAGAAGTGGCCGAGAAGACCAATGAAGCGGCCGGCGATGGCACGACCACGGCCGTCATTCTGGCCCAAAGCATCATTACCGAGGGCTTAAAAAACGTGGCCGCCGGCGCCGATCCCATGGCCATTCGCCGGGGCATTGAAAAAGCCGGTCAGAAAGTCATCGCCGAGTTAAAGAAAATGGCCAAACCCATTTCCAACCAGAATGAGATTTCTCAAGTGGCCACCATTTCTGCCGGCGACCCGGAGATCGGCAACCTCATTGCTCAGGTCATCGAAGAAGTGGGCAAGGATGGCGTCGTGACCGTCGAAGAATCTCAGACTTTTGGCCTGCAAAAAGAAGTGGTCAAGGGTTTGCAGTTTGACCGCGGTTACATCTCTCCTTACATGGTGACCAACGTTGAAAGAATGGTCGCCGAATTAGAAGATCCCTATATTTTAATGACCGAGAAGAAGATTTCGAGTTTACAGGAAATCTTGCCCGTCATGGAAAAAGTCGCCCAGAGCGGCAAAAAGGATTTATTGATCATTGCCGAAGAAGTGGATGGCGATGCTTTGGCCACCATGGTCGTTAATAAATTAAGGGGCAATTTTAACGCCCTGGCCGTTAAGGCGCCGGGGTTTGGCGATCGACGCAAGGAAATGCTGCAGGATATTGCCGCGGTCTGCGGCGGCCAGCTGGTTTCCGATGAACTGGGCTTAAAGCTCGAGAATATCGAACTCAAAATGCTGGGTTCCGCCCGAAAAGTGGTGGTGACCAAAGAGAATACGACCATTATTGAGGGCAAGGGCAAAAAAGAAGAGATCGAAGCGCGCATCGCTCAAATCAAGAATGAATTAAAGAACACCACCTCCGACTTTGACAAAGAAAAGCTTCAGGAAAGATTGGCTAAATTAGCCGGAGGCGTAGCCGTCATCAAAGTGGGGGCGGCGACCGAAGTGGAGCAAAAAGCCAAACAGCACAAGACCGAAGATGCTTTGAATGCCACCCGGGCGGCCATTGAAGAGGGCATCGTGCCGGGCGGCGGCGTCGCTCTCTTAAGAACCATCGCTGTCTTAGAAGGATTGGAATTGGCCGGTGACGAAAAAACCGGCGTCAATATTCTTAAAAAGGCTTTGGAAGCGCCGCTCCGTCAGTTAGTCGAAAATGCCGGCCTCGAAGGTTCCGTCGTCGTTGAGGAAGTTAAAAAGAGAGGCGGCCACTTTGGTTTTAACGCCGCCGCCATGGAATATCAGGACTTGATTGAGAACGGCATTATTGATCCGACCAAAGTCGTCAGAACGGCTCTGGAGAATGCGGTTTCGGCGGCCAGCATGCTTTTGACGACCGAGGCCGTCGTCGTCAACCAGCCGGAAGAAAAGAAAGGCGGGATGTCCAGAATAGGCGGCATGGGCGGAATGAACGAAGAATACTAGTAAGACTCGATCTTTAGACAGAAAACGGAGGAGACCGGGTCTCCTCCGTTTTCTGTTGCCAAACCGGTCTTTTCTGCTAGAATGAAAACGATATCAAAGGTCGCTCTCTTACTTTTTAAACTTCAAAACCATGTTACCATTTCAAGTTTTATTTTTGGCCGTGGTTCTTGTCGCCGCCTGGCTGGTTTTAACCTATAACCGCCTGGTGGCTTTAAGACAGCGAGCCAAAGAAGCCTGGTCCGACATTGAGGTTCAGCTGAAGAGAAGATACGATCTGATCCCCAACTTGGTCCAGACGGTCAAGGGCTATGCCGCTCACGAATCGGGCGTCTTTGAAAGAGTGACCCAGGCCCGGACTCGGGCCATGGGCGCCCAGGGCATGAAAGAGCAGGCCGAAGCGGAAAACATGCTTTCGCAAACCCTGAAAAGCCTTTTTGCCGTGGCCGAAAACTATCCTCAGCTGCAGGCGGCCCAGAATTTCTTGGCCTTGCAGAATGAGCTGACCGATACCGAAGACAAAATTCAGGCGGCGCGTCGGTTCTATAACGCTAATGTCCGGGATTTGAGCATTGCCGTCCAGACCTTTCCTTCGAGCCTGATCGCCGGCGCTTTCGACTTCAAGGCTCCCGAGTTTTTTGAGACCGTCAACGAAGCGGAAAAAGAGCCGGTCCAAGTTAAGTTTTAGCGTAAAGCTTAAAGCGATTTCTAGTTTTTAATTTTGAGTCGTAATTTTGCGCTTTGAGATTTGAATTTTGAGTTTGAAACATGACCATCTACACCCAAGCCTCTTCCAACGTTCGTAAAACCTGGATTCTTTTGGGTTCATTTTTGGTTTTTATCATCGGCCTGGGCTGGCTCTTCAGCTATGTTTTGGACAATCAACTCATTCTGGTTTTTGTCACCGTCTTCAGCCTTGCTACCAGCTTCGTCAGCTATTGGTATTCGGACAAGATTGTTTTGGCGATGACCCATGCCCAAGAAGTTGACCACGCTAAAAATCTCGAGCTCTATCACTTGTTAGAAAACTTATGCATTGCCGCGGGCCTGCCGCAACCAAAGTTCTACATCCTGGAGGAAGCCCAGCCCAACGCCTTTGCCACCGGCCGGGATCCCCAGCACGGCGTCATCGTCGTGACGCGCGGTTTGCTGGAGAAGCTGGAAAAACCCGAGCTCGAAGGCGTCTTGGCCCACGAATTGTCCCACATCGGCAACCGCGACAGTCTTTTAATGACGGTCGTCGTCATCCTGGCCGGCCTGGTTTCCAATCTGTCTAGTTTCTTTTTCCGGATGAATTGGCGCCGCCAGAGCGACGACAATAATAAAGCCGGCGCCATTCTGATGGTGGCGGCTCTGGCGGCCGCCATCCTGGCTCCTTTGGCCGCTCTACTGATCCAGCTGGCCATTTCCCGGAAGCGGGAGTTTTTGGCCGATGCCTCGGGTTCCCTTTTAACCCGTTATCCCGAAGGATTGGCTCGGGCCCTGGCCAAAATCAGCCTGGATCCGGCGTCTCTGAAGGTGGCCAATCCCGGCACCGCCCACCTCTATATCGTCAATCCTTTGCGAGGGAAGGCGGCGGCGGGCTGGCTGGCCGGTCTCTTCTCCACCCATCCGCCCATCAACGATCGCATCAAAGCTCTGCGCGAGATGAGCATTTAAACCTATGAAACAACCATTGATTCGCACCATTTATCTTTACCTTTTTACTTTAATCGGACTGGTTTTAATTACCATTGGTTCGGTTAATCTGATAAACTTGGGATTAAAAAGATTTATTTTTACCAAAGCAGACCAGGAATTAAACTATAATCTCAAGCCGTCTTTTCCGATGACGATCGATGGCAGAGCGGCAACAGAGGAAGACTTTATTTCGGCAGTAGAGAAATGCCAGGAAAAGTGCGATTTAACTTCAGAGCAAAAACAGCAGATTGCCAGCTGGCTGAAAGATTACAAAATTTGGCAGGAGCAAGAAAAACAATTTGATTATCTGGCTCAGCAAAGACAAAGAGAGTTTTCTTTGGCTTTGGCTTTGATTATTGTTGGTTTGCCGCTTTACCTTTATCACTGGTCAACCATCAAAAGAGAAACCAAAGACTAGAGAATTAAGGAGCTAAGCTCCTTAATGAGGAGGAGTCGCATAGCGGCCATTGCAACGGCTTGGAAAGCCGTGATCCGAAAGGGTCCCGTGGGTTCGAGTCCCACCTCCTCCGCTTTAACAATTTAATCTATGCTTTCATGAAAGGATTTGTCATCAACATCGAAAAAGAGACTCGGGCGAACGAGAATTTCCGCCAGGTTCTCTACACCTCTAAACACAGCCAGTTGGTCTTGATGAGCCTCAAGCCCCGGGAAGAAATCGGGATGGAGAGGCATCCCGACAACGACCAGTTTTTCCGCTTTGAAAGGGGACGGGGCAAATGCGTCATCGATGGACACGAGTATGAGGTTTCTGACGGCGTGGCCGTGGTCGTGCCGGCCGGCGCCGAGCACAACGTCGTCAATATTTCTGAAACCGAAGACCTCAAACTCTACACTATCTATTCCCCGGCCCACCACCAAGACGGCATTGTGCGCCAGAGCAAGACCGAGGCCGCGGCCAGCACCCGGAGTTCGACGGCGTCACCACCGAATAAGGCCGTGCTTAACCAGGTTAAGCACAAGGTTAAAAATACTGGCTTTGGAAGTGTAAAATATTAGAAAGGTCGATCTTTTATTCAATTAACTGACTGATAGATTATGGAAAACTCTAAAAAAATTGATCCTTCGACAGGCTCAGGATCAACCCTGAGCAAAGCCGAATGGGTTGAGTGGATCTTACGTGTGGCCGTGGCCGGCGAGTTTATCGGCCACGGCGCATTTGCGCTGCAAGGTCGCCCGGCCTGGGTGGCCTGGTTTTCCATCTTCGGCGTCTCCGATCCGCAAATCGCCACGACGCTTCTCTGGCTCGTTGGCCTGCTCGACATCACTCTGGCGGTTTTGGTTTTGATTAAACCGGTTCGCCTCGCCCTTCTCTGGATGACCTTTTGGGGTTTTTGGACCGCCTTAATGCGCCCGATCGCCGGCGAATCAATTTTTGAATTCGTGGAAAGGTGGGCAAACTGGGGCGCGCCACTGGCCTTATTGCTTCTTGTCGGTTGGCCCAAATCAATTAAAGAATGGCTTAGATAATTGAATTAATTGAAAGGAATATAGTTTATGGAACCATACTTGACTTTGCTGCTGATTTTTTCCGGCTTGGGAATCGTGGATACGCTCTACCTGGCCTACCACAGCATCACCAAAACCGACGTTGCCTGTCCGTTTTTCCCGAAAGAGTGGTGCCGGAAAGTTCAATACAGCCAACTGAGCAGAACCTTTGGGATTCCCAATTCGTATTTGGGATTGGTCATGTATCTCGTTATTTTCGGATTAACCATCGGCCATATAAACGCCTTGGCCGTTCCCTTTTGGTGGCTGCAACTGGTAATCGGTTTTGGATTTTTATTCTCCCTGTATTTCACCTTTGTTCAGGCATTTATCCTGCGGGCGTTTTGCACCTGGTGCGTTGTCTCCGCCGTTAGTTTTACGGCGCTGGCCGTGGCTGCTTTCATTCTGCGCTGAGCGGCCAGCGTGCTGGAGTTCGACGGCGTCACTCACCGAATAAGGCTGTGCTTACGACCGAATAGTTGCTTGGTCTGACCAAGCAACGCCTGATCAAGCAACGCTCCAATGAAACCAATTTTGGTTACCACCTACATTAATCCCGACTTGGACGGTTTCGCTTCGGTGCTGGCCTACACCGAGTTTTTGAATAAGACGGGTTTCTCC
>MHTO01000019.1:42622-45277 GCA_001823105.1 Candidatus Wildermuthbacteria bacterium GWA2_46_15
ATGTCATCGAGGTCATCGACCACCGTCCGGTGAGCGACCTTACGGCTTTTCCCAACGCCAAATACCGTCTGGAAATGATCGGGGCCTCGGCCACCATCGTCGCCGAAATCTTTAAAGAAAAGCAGGTCGAGATATCGCCGGAAACGGCCCGGCTCCTTTGCTGCGCCATCGCCGTCCACAACCTGGATTTTAAATCGTCCGGCGCGACTCAGCGGGATCGCGACACTTTCGAACGGCTGAAAAAGAAGTCCGGCTTTGACTCAGCTTTTGTCAAAGAGGTCTTCCTGGCCATTTCCAGCTTTCCCGGACCCAAGCTGGCCGAAACGATGGAGAACGATTTTAAATGGCTGAAGATCGGGGACCGGAAAGTCGGCGTGGCCCAGCTGGAAATCGTTAACGGGAAAGATTTGGTCGGACAGAGAGAAAAGGAGATCCTGGATAAACTGGTCGGCCTGAAAGACAAACTTTTTTTGGATTTCGTTTTTCTGACGGTGACCGACGTCGGGGAAGGAATTGATTACTGGGTGGCGGGCGATCCTCGGACCCAGGAATTGTTGAAAAGGGTTTTTAAGGTGGAGTTCGCGGGTAATTTGACCCAAACTTCAAAGATCATTCTGAGGAAGGAGATTTTTTCTTTGACAAAACAGGCATTAGAAAGTAACATTTAGAAAATGAAATCCGTCGTCATCTGCGGCAGCAAGCGCTTCAAGGCCGAAGCCCGAGAGTTTGCCCGCAAAATCAAAGAATTGGGCGTCCTTGTCTACGAGCCCTATTTTCATCAAGGCCAGGAAGAGTGGGATCGTCTCTCCGACGATTACAAAAAGTTCATTTCCCTGGGTTTGACCCACGACCATTTTTACAAGATCCGGATGGCCGACGCGGTCTATTTCTATAACCAAGACGGTTATTTGGGCAACAGCAGCACCTTGGAACTCGGTTTTGCCGAGGCCTTAGGCAAGCCGATATATGCCTTAATGCAAGACAAAGACGAACCTTGCCGAAATGTTCTTTTTGACGAAATCGTTTCCACGCCCGAGGAATTAGTCAAAAGACTGCAATAATAAGGCTGTGCTTAACTAAGTTAAGCACGAGTTAAAATGTTGGAATCTAAGGGAAAATTGAATATCGTGGATGAATCCGGCAATATTGTTGGTGAGGACTTTCGGGAAAGCATCCATGAGAAAGGATTGCTGCACCAGGAGATTCATGTTTGGTTTTACACCATTCAGAGAGAAGTAATTTTTCAGCACCGGGCGAAAGACAAAGATACTTATCCCGACTTATTGGATGCGACCGTCGGCGGTCACGTCGAAATAGGCATGGATTATCTTCAGACGGCGTTGAAAGAAACGAGCGAAGAAACGGGAATTTCTTTGGCCCAGGGCGACCTGGTGTTTCTCCAGACGGTGAGGAAAAAAGACCAGGATTCTGTCACCGGCAAAACGAATAACGCCATCAGGGCGATTTACCTTTATCGTCACGACGGTGAAATAAATGAGTTAAAGCCCGAGAAGGGGAAGATAATCGGTTTTGAGGCCTGGCCTTTTGAAAGGCTTCTAAATCTTTCCGAGCAGGAAAAGAAAAGGTTTATACCCTACATTGTCAACGCGGAATTGCCACTGGTTTTGAAAGAAATAATTAAATATTGCTAGGCTCATGAAAATAACCCTTTGTGGTTCGATCAAATTCATGGATCAAATGCAGGCTATTATTGATCCAGTCATCATCAACGGCGACTTATCTTTAATCAACTGAGATGGAAACGAATTACGCCGTCATCGACATCGGCACGCTCAAGGTAAAATGTCTGGTCGCCCAGCTTTTACCTTTGGACGAGCTGAAAGAGGTTTATTTTTCCAATGAGTTGACCTGTTTTGGCTGCGGCCTGGACGAAAATCAGGGTTTGGTCAAAGAAGAATACTTGAACAAGACCATCGAGGAGTTGAAGCGTTGCCAGGAGATAATGAAGGATTATCAGATCGCCAGGTTCCGAATCGTTTCTACTCACGCCATGAGACGAGCCAAGAACAAAGACGAGATTCTCCAGAAGATTTATCAAGAAACGGGTTTTCGAGTCGAGAATATCTCTCAAGAAGAGGAGGCCCGGCTCTTTTTCCGGGGTGTCATCAATGGCCTGGCAGAAGATCGGGACTATGCCGTCGTCGACATGGGCGGCGGCTCGGTTCAGATTCTGGTGGGCAATAGACAAGAATTAAAAAGAGCCCATCTGATTCAAACCGGCGCCCAGTATTTGCACGATAACTTCACCCGGCAGCCTCATTTCGAGGACAGCCTTACCACCGAAGAGGATTTAGAGAAGATGCGCCGCTATATCATTGAACAATTATTGCCCCTCCAGGGGATCGGCGATCTGCCCCTAGTCTACGGTTCTTCCAACATCATCGATCTGATGAAGGCCATCGGCATTCCACTAGAAGAGAATCCCGGATCCAAGACCCATCCTTATCGCACCTATGCTCAATATTTGGAACAGTTCATGAAAGAAATGCTCTCCTTAACTTACCGGCAAAGAGAGGATAAATTCTCTTTCCAGCATGGCTATATGTGGGGGATCGATAAGGCCTTTCTTAATATCGTGACCATGGCCGAATATTTCCCCAGTTCTTACATTATCCCCAGCAATGCCAACGTCGC
>MHTO01000020.1 GCA_001823105.1 Candidatus Wildermuthbacteria bacterium GWA2_46_15
CCGCGGCGCCGTCAATGTTTCTCAATTCCAGGTTCCCCGCGGCGCCGTCAATGTTTCTCAATTCCAGGTTCCGGCCGGAAATCGGACTGCCGCCGGAAGTTTTCAAGCTGCCGCAGGCCCAAAGCTTGTCACCGAGCCAAAGAGAAGTTTTGTCAAAAATACAGTTACCCAGATAACAATCGATTCTCGAAGGATTAGACCACTTGATCGGCACGTTGATGATGCGATTGTCGCCTTCGTTGGCGGCGTTGTCTTTGGCGGCCACGTAGACCGAGCAGGTGCCGTTGTTGGTGCGGCAGTCCTGGCCCGATCCCACGGTTACGGTAAAGGAGGAGTTGCAGGTGCGGCTGGCCCAGGATTTAGTCCAGCCCGCGGCCGAGTCATAGATATGATAGTAACAGGAAGCCAGGCCCGAGCCACCGGCATTGTCGCCGTCGTTGGAGACGGAAACGGTAAAGTTGCCGCTCTGGGTGGGACAAATGCCAAAAGGACAATTCGGAGAATCAATGTTGGGCGTGTTGGGCTTGGTTTTATCAACGTAACCCCAAACGTCGCCCGAACCCCGGACGTTACCGGCGTTGTCATAAGCGTTGACGGAAACCCGATGAACGCCCGTGCCCAGGCTGGGCTGGTAAGAGGTGCTGTTGGTGAAACCCTGTCCCGCGCCGTCTAAAAAGATATAGTACGGGTTGGTGGAACGCAGGCCCGAACCGGAATCCGTGGCCGACCAAGACCAGGTCGGATTGCCGTTGGTCCAGCCGGTTGGACTGACGTTAAAGTATGAAAAAGAGGGCGGAGTGCTATCGCAAGAAGGAGAGTTATACTCCCAATTTTGCCATTCGTAAGTTGGACCATAACAATTGCCCGAGCCGGAACAGCCTTGATAACGATACTGCCTCTGGCGGGTGCTGCCGGAACACTGATAGTTATCCGTCCAACCCGAACCGCCGCAATCTTGAGAATTAATCCAGTCCGTCGCCGCAAAATCGCCGCAATTGCCCCCGCTGCATCTGATAATATTTCGATACTGCCGCCAGTTGCCAGAACACCGCCACTGGCTGTAGGTTTCGCCGCAATTCTGAATGTTCTCCCAGGAACCCCAGTTATAGCAATTGCCGCCCGAACAGCCGCGGTGGACGTACCACCGCTGGCGCGTGTTGCCCGAACAGGTGTAAGAATCGGCCCAGTAATCGCCGCCGCAATTCTCCGAATCGGACCAGTTATCGGTATAATAGTTGCAGGATGAACCGGAACAGCCGGAACGATACCACCACTGCCTTTGTTTAATATTGCCGGAACATCGATAGTTGTCGTACCAGCCCGAGGTGTAGCCGCAACTTTCTTTCATCTCTTCCCGGCCGCCGCAGGAATTATACCAATAAATATTGCCGTCGGAACAGGTATAAGAAGCGTGGCTGGAACAAATTCTTTCCCAATTGAGATAAACTTGAGCGCCGTAGCCGTTTTCGTAGTAATCAACCCGGAGCTGGTGCCAGCCTTCGTTCAGCCAAACGTCCTCGGTCTTGGTCCAAAAGCCGCGGTCGCCCCAATAACTCAGGTTTCCTCGATAATTGCCGTCGATCCAGACCTTGATGCCGTCGTCCGAACCGGCAACAAAGCGGTACGAACCGGCGCTAAAGTAAACGTTGCGGCCGGAACGAAAACCAATGTCGTCCGACCGAATGCCTTCGACCGAGCCGCCGCCCCAATTCTGGTCAATTTTTTCTGAACCATAGTCTGGACCGTCGCCCAATTTTTCCGAAAAGGCGCGGTTGCACCAGACGCGATCCCAGGTCCAGCTGGGATAAGACGGAGGAGAGTTGGGGCAAGGATCGCTATATCTATTCCAACTGAAACGCATCCGGGCATCGCCGCCACCTTCAAAAAAATAGATTTGCATCCGCTTCCAGCCATCAACCCAGCGCCAGCCGGACCAACGTTCCTGATAACCGTGATAGCCCCAATTGTCAATGATCCGGCTGCCGTCCATATAAAGCCAGGAGCCATCATCCGAACCAATGACAAAATTATAATTACCCGCAGAGAAATAAATCCACTGCTCGGCGATAAAACCAATATTATCATTTTTATAAAGCCACCAGGGACCAACTCGGCCATTGCCCCAGTTGGCGTCAAAGGTATCGCCCCATTCATAAGTCTGGGCCCGCCAATTGCCATACCAGCTGCCGTTCCAGTCGTACCAGTTAATGTTCCAGGCGAGAACTGAATCCGGAGAAAATAGAAAAACCGCCGCCAGCAGCAAGCCGATCAATAGAAAAGAAAAACTTCTTTTATTTTTCTGAACGATTTCCGGCACGGCAGCTTTTTAAGAAAATTGTTACGGCGTCGAGAAGACGGCCACGTTGGTGACCTCAAACTGGCCTTCAGCGCTCAAAGAAAATGTCAAATTCGCCCGTTCGCCGACTTTAATCTCTTCAAACTTTATTTCGGCCGGCGCCAAATCTTCTTGGTCGGTCGGGACCGCGGGCAACCTCAAAACGGTCGCGCCCTCTTTGACCGAAAAAGTAAACTCGTCTTTTCCTTCTCTAAGAGTCAGGCCGCGGCTAGAAATAGAAACCACCTCTCCTAAAACGGTCAAGTTGGCCGAGCGGAGAAGTTTTGAATCTTTAATCTCGGAAATTATAATTTCCGGCTGACCCTTGGACCCGAAAAACTGTTTCTGATATTTGACGCCGAAGATATAACCCGCGGCCAGGCCGAGAACTAATCCGGCCAAAACACCGATGACTAAAGTCTTTTTTTGCATAGGTTTTTCTTAATTATTAATGCTCTTTTACGGAAGCACCTGAATGCTCTTAACGTCATCAAATTCATATTTGTTATAGATGTTTTCGCTGCTTTCGATCAGGGCGTGGTTGCCCGGCCGCAAGTCCTGCAGGGCGATCTTGGTGTACTTGGGCGCGAAAGAAGCCTGGCTGGGCGGGTTTTTCGGGTCGAAGGGAAACTCAACTTTAAAAATCTCCGAACTATCCTTGACGATGACGTTAATGTCTCTGTCTTTGGTCGGGTGCTTAACGGTGATGAGCTTGCGCTGGATGTCGATCTCGGAAATAACGGTTTCCGGCTGACCCTTGGACCCGAAAAACTGTTTCTGATATTTGACGCCGAAGATATAACCCGCGGCCAGGCCGAGAACTAATCCGGCCAAAACACCGATGACTAAAGTCTTTTTTTGCATAGGTTTTTCTTAATTATTAATGCTCTTTTACGGAAGCACCTGAATGCTCTTAACGTCATCAAATTCATATTTGTTATAGATGTTTTCGCTGCTTTCGATCAGGGCGTGGTTGCCCGGCCGCAAGTCCTGCAGGGCGATCTTGGTGTACTTGGGCGCGAAAGAAGCCTGGCTGGGCGGGTTTTTCGGGTCGAAGGGAAACTCAACTTTAAAAATCTCCGAACTATCCTTGACGATGACGTTAATGTCTCTGTCTTTGGTCGGGTGCTTAACGGTGATGAGCTTGCGCTGGATGTCGATCTCGGAAATAACGGCGGCTAGGGAAAAGATTTCGATATTAGACGCAGGCGGTTCAAGAACCGTCATTTCTGCCTCATTTAGTTTTTCCGGTCCGGTCAAAAAGGAAAGGGCGATCCCCGAGAGAGCGACGACGAAGAGGAAAACAAAAACGACGACTTTTGGGTTGGATTTAATTTTTTTGACGAGTTCCATTGTTTTAGGATATCAAAATTAGGAAAAAATAAAAGCCCTTCTAAGGCAAAACCTGAATCTTTCTGACGCTATCAAATTCAAGCTTTTGGTAAATGTTTTCATCGCTTTCAATTAAAGCGTGGTTGCCCGGCCTTAAGTCGCCGAGGGTGATCTTGGTCAGCTTGGGACTAAAAGTCGTCTCTCCCTTCGGGGGATTGGCCGGGTCAAAGGGGAATTCAATCTTCAGAATCTCGGTCTGGTCGCCAACCATGACCTTGATTTCTTTTGGTTCGGTCGGATGCTGAACGAAAATTAATTTCTGTTCGCTGTCAATCCGAGAAATGACCGAAGCGAGATTAAAAACTTCGATCGGCGGACTTTCGGAAAAAATAGTTAAGTCTTCGCTGGCTGTTTCGGTCTGACTTTTTTGAAATAGAAAGATGACCCCCGCCGTCGTCACCAGCAAAGCAACAAAGATAAAAAGAGAAGTTTTTCTGTTTTTGAGCAGGGGGGCCAATATCATCAGTTTAGTTCAGATTAAGAGGCTCAGATAATAATTGATGACCCTTTCCCCGAAGAAAAGGGCAAAGAAAATGCCGCTGACCAGAAAAGGCCCGAAGGGCAATTCTGATTTTAAATTCTTCTTTTTCAAAACCATGAGGCCTGTCCCTATTATAGCACCAGAAAAGAAAGCAAAAAACAAGGCAACGATGATTTTGGGAAAGGCTAAAACCAAACCCATTAAAAAAGCGAGTTTGACGTCGCCGAAACCCATGGCCCTGCCGCCTGAGAAAAAATAGATTAAGAAAAAGAATAGGGCGGCTCCAATAGCCGAAAATAATAGATTAATCGCTAGCGGCAGGGAATTTCCAAGCGCCAAGTACCAAGTACCAAATGGTTCGACTCCGCTCACCATCCTGAGCCCGTCGAAGGACAAATTCCAATTTCCAAAATTCAAAATCTCAAACAGGCGATAGAAGAAAACAGCGCCGATGCCGGCATAAACCAGCTCGTCGGGAATGAGATAGTGCTTCAAATCAAAAACAAAAACGATAATGAGAAAACTGCTGATTGTCAATAAATAGACGAGGTTTGAAAATTGCGAAACCCCGAAAGGGTGGAGTCCGCCGAAGCCTTGGGCGAAGGCGGAATAATTGAAAATTAGCAGAAATATCAACCCCGTTGATATTTCGACCAAGGGATATTGTAAAGAAATCGGTTTCTGGCAGTAGCGGCAACGCCCCCGGAGAAAAAGAAAGCTCCAGATCGGCAAAAGATCTCGCCAGGCCAAGGCGTGCCGGCAGGCCGGGCAAAAAGATCGGCCCCGGACAAAGCCCTGGTTCGTCTCCAGACGGTAAATCAAAGAATTCAGAAAAGAACCGACGACCAGGCCGAGAAGTAAAAAGAAAAACGAAAATCCCAGATTCAACATTGGTTAATTATAGCGTTTAACGATATATAAGCAAAGCTTAGCCTCGATGCGAGCGAGATCGGGCGTTCCGCCCGCTATAGCACGGAAAACTTGTTTTTCCCGCCACCATCTTCTGGCCCGAAACTACCCACCACACACCGTATAATAACTGCGATCGCTTTTATTTTACGTTGTTGTCTTCTGGGTCAAATTGAACCGACTCTTCATTTCGGCGTCGTTGCCAATGGTTTCAGCGACAATCAGCCGCAATTCTTTTTCTTTTAATCCGAAAAAATCTTTCAGCAACTCGACCTCTGGTTGACAATTAAAAGGATGAATCCAAACGCTTTTTTGCAACTGGCAAAATCCCAATTCTTTTAACTTTCCTCGGAACGCTTCGCGGTGCATCCTTTTTAATTCAGCAATGTCAAAAATCACTATTCGCCATTTTCCGTCCCAGATTTTCGGTTTTTTAATCTTCAGCTCGTCGATTTGAAGATAACCGGCTGTTTTTCTGCCTTTCTCGGTCAGACTGATATAGATCTGGCCGTTCTCATTCCTGATCTCAATTAAGCCTTGACGCCGCAAATTATAGAAAGCATCATAAAGTTTTTTCCTCGGGTATTTCCGCCACTGCTGATAGGATTTAACCAATCCCCTGACGAAGGAGGGGGAACTCGCGGCAATGTAAATTGCGCCGGCCGCCATCAACCAGTAAAAAATATCTTTGACGATTTCGGTTCGCGGTTTCTTGAAATAGTATTTGTATTTTCGAATCCCCATTGTTTCATAATAACGTATTATTTAGGCGATCGCAATTTTATACGTTAATTTCTATTATATATTTGTAAGAGGTTCGATAATTAAGCCGAACGCCCCCGCCGCAAGGCGGGGGCAAGGTATTCGGATTTCCATCGTTACTTAATCCTGGCAATCCCTGAGATAAAATTACGGACAAGCGGCGCTGGTGGTGGTGCCGGCTCCTTTCTGGCTGACGTAGAAGTAATTGGTCGTGGTGACTTCCATTTGGAAAGTAATGCAATAAGTTTGGTTATTGCCGCCATCATACCAATAATACGTTCGTACGCCGTTGCCGGTGGGAATAGGATTCAGATAGGGATCGAGCAAAGTACTCGTCGTAATCGCGGTAGAGGTATCGGGCAAATTAGCATAGCCTTCGGGTAAAGAGTCGGAGTATTTCAGCTCCATGGCCGTAGCAATCTGCCGCAAATCGCCCTGACCTCTCGCGTCCCTCGCTTTCTTTCTCGCCCCGCCCATCGCCACCATGACAATTGAAGCCAAAAGACCGATGACGGCGATGACCACCAATAGTTCAATCAAAGTGAAACCCCGCTTGTTCACTTTTTTCTGTTCAATTATCATTTTTTAGATTAGATTAAACTACGGACAGGCAACCGTCCAGCTGGTGGTGTCGCAATTCTCGGCCGTACCTTTGTGAGAAACGGCGTAGTAGCGGGTCGTCGTGCAGGTGCCCTTGTTCTCCATCGTCCCATAAAGACAGAATTTCTGATCATCTAAACTATTGTCAACCCAGCCATAAGAGGCTTTAGTTTTGGGATCCTTGGGTACCACCAGCATATAGGTGCCGATGGCCGTGGGCGCGCTGGCGCCCTGAAGATATTTATCTAAATCTCCGTAATAAAGCTCCATGGCTGATCCGACCTGGCGCATGTCGGCCTGGCGAACCGCGTCTCGAGCCTTGGCTCTGGCTCCGCCCATCGATACTAAAACGATTGAAGCTAAAACGCCAATAATGGCAATAACAATTAAAAGCTCAATGAGGGTAAAACCTTTCTTTTTAGACATGTTGGTTAATTTTTTATTGTCGATCAAATTTGTAATGGAACTACTCCCGAAGGAGTATAGGTGATAGTTCGACCTTTTTCACTTTTTGTCTTCTTATTGTATCATCTCCCGGCCACTAATTGAAGTCAAGACCTTACCAGCAATCCAGGCCGGAAGGCGGGCTGCTCAAAACCCGGGTGCCCTTGGGCGAAGCGGCAAAAAAGGTCCCGGCCTCAAGACAGGCCCAAAGACAATACTTTTGCCCCTGACCGGCATTTCCCCACCAGCGATAGCCTTCAGGCTGGCAAGCCGGAGGCGCATTGCCCGGATCAGCCGGGGCCGGATCCAGATAAGAAGCGATTTTTGCGGGCGGCTGATCGGCCACGCCAATGGCGCCTTTCTCGATGTATTTTAAATGGTCGTCATAATCAAGCTCCAGGGCCAGCATATACTGACGGACATCGCTGACTCTCCGGGCGTCCCGGGCCTTGGCCCGCACCGACTGCAAAGAAACCAAGACAATGGTGGCTAAAATTCCAATAATGGTCAAAACCACCAGTAATTCAATCAGAGTGAAGCCCAGTTTGCGTTGATAGTTCGTCATTGTATTGGCGTCGATCCCATCTGATAAAGAGGCAAGAGAATGGCCGCGATTAAAATGCCGACGGCGCCGCCCAGGATGATGATCAAGAGCGGTTCCATCAGGCTGAGAAGGACTTCGGCGCCCCTCTCGATTTCTTTCTGGTAGAAGTTGACAATATCCAATAAAGTTTCCGAGAGGCGCCCCGTCTTTTCTCCGACTAAAACCATCTGGCTGAAAAAGGGCGGGAAAAAATCAGGATATTTCTTCAAGGTGCGGGAAACCGTCTCTCCCCGCCGGACCTCTTCCCGAGCCTCAATAATAATCTCCTGATAACGACGGTTATTGACGACCTCGGAGGTTATCTCCAGGGCCTTGGCAATGGGCAGACCGCCCGAAATAAGGGTGGAAAGGTTTTCGGCGAAACGAGACAAATAGATCATTTTAAAAAGAGGGCCGATCAGGGGTATTTTTAAAAATAGGTAGTCGAACTGTTTTTTCCCCTCCGGCGTCTTCCGATAGCGCCGCAAAGAAAAAACCAGGGTGCCGATACCCAGAATGATGAGAATGATGAACTTTCTGACCGTCTCGGTAAAACCAACCACAATCTTGGTCAACAAGGGCAGCTCCTGGGACTCGGCCACTAAAACCGATATCAGTTTAGGAATAACGAAAATGGTCATGACCAACAAGACGCCGGTGAAAGTGATCAGAATAAAAAGAGGATAGATGGTCATGGCCAAGATCCTCTGCAAAAGAGCGTATTCCCGCTCCAGGTGGTCGGCCAGATATTCCAAAACTTCGGACAGCTGGCCGGAAACTTCGCCCGATTTGACTAAATTGACGTAAAACGAAGTAAAAAGATCGGGAAAGGTCGTTAGCGCGTCGGAAAGAGAGCTGCCGCCCTCAACTTCTTCGCCGATCTTTAGAATCTTTTCTTTGAAACTGGGATTTTTCGTTTCCTCGGCAATGGCCCGCAAAGACTCAATTAGTGAGACCTCGGACTTGAACATGGTTGAGAGTTCCCGCGAAAACAAAACCAAGTCTTTGCGGGAAACCCTTTCGAAAATCTTCAAACGCCGAGAGTAGAACGGCTCTTGGCCCGCCTTTTCCAGATAAGTGACGATCAAACTATAGTCCTGCAGGACTTTCAGGGCGGCTTCCCGAGAGGCGGCCTCAACGGCGCCGGCTTGAATATCACCTTCTTTTGTCCTTGCCTGATAATTAAATTTCATCTTCTCACCAGCAGCCTTAACTCTGAAGGATTAAGCGAATAGATTAGGGCGTTCTCCAGGGAAATCTCTTTCTTCTTCACCAGATCCGCCAGAGAACGGTTGAGCGAGATCATGCCGACCTCGCCGGAAGTCTCAATGACCATCGGCAGTTCGTGAATTTTGTTTTCCCGAATCAAATTGGTCACCGCCGGCGTGGAAAGCATGATTTCACAGGCCGGAATCAGACCCCCTTTCAGACAGGGAACCAGCCTCTGAGAAATGACACCCAAGAGGGATCCGGAAAGCTGGGCTCGAACCTGGTCTTGCTGCTCGGCGGCAAACGAATCAACAATGCGATGAATTGTTTGTGAAGCCGAATTCGTGTGCAAAGTGGCAAAAACCAGGTGGCCGGTCTCGGCCGCCGTGATGGCGATGGCCATGGTTTCGGGATCTCTCATTTCCCCCACCATGATAACGTCCGGGTCCTGCCGAAAAGTGGCGCGGAGTGCCCGAGAAAAACTGAGCGTGTCCTGATAAACCTCTCTTTGGTCGATGACGGCCCGATCGTCTTCAAAGATGTATTCGATCGGATCCTCAATGGTAATAATGTGGTCGGCCCGGGTATGATTAATCTCGTCGACGAGCGCGGCTAGGGTGGTGGATTTGCCGTGACTGGAAGGACCGGTCACCAGAACAAAGCCCTGGCTAGGACGGGTAAACTCGTGCAGGATGGGCGGCAGATTCAGTTCGTCCACGGTCCGGATCTTGGCCGGAATCAATCTCATGGCGACGCTGACATCACCCCTCTGCCGAAAGACATTGACCCTGAATCTGACCCGATCTTCAAAATTGTAAGAGAAATCAACTTCTTTGTCTTCGGCAAACCTTTTTTGCTGTTCTGGGTTGAGCAAAGCCAAACCCAGTTCTTTTACCTCTTCTCCGGTCAAAACTTTGTACTTGACCAGCGGCACTAATTTCCCGTTGATCCGCAGCAAAGGCGGATGGCCGGTGGAAAAATGCAGGTCCGAAGCCTGTTCTTTAACGGTGAGCTCTAAGTATTCTTTTAGTTTGGTTAAATAGTCCATATTCTATTCCTTAAATATCTTTTTAACCTCTTTGACGACTTCGCTGGGTGTATAGTGGGCCTTAATCAGATATTGGGTTGCGCCCAGGGCAAAGGCTTTATCGATTTCTGATTTCTGGCCAAGATTCGAAAGAATAACCACTTTTAAATCTGATAGTTTTTTATCATCCCTCAGGCCTTTCAGAATTTCCCAGCCATCGAGGCGCGGCAAGACAATATCCAGCAGAATTAAATCCGGTTTTTTTTCTTCTATCTTTTTTAAAGCCTGACTGCCGTCAATGGCGACTTCGATCGGAAAACCGGCTTCCTTAAATTTCGTCGTGTAAATGTCAACCAAAAAGGGGTCGTCCTCCACCAACAGAATTGTTCTCATAGTGATTTTTTCAGCGTCTGTTCTGCGTTACCAGGGTTTTATCGCTGAACTGACGCAGAACTAAACGCTGAACCACGCAGAAATATTAATTGACTGCGATGTATCATTTCTCCTCGGTCACTCCCAAAACCTCCTCCAGGGTCGTCAGGCCGGCCAAAACTTTGAGAATGCCGTCTTGCCTCATCGTCATCATGCCCTGGCTCAAGGCTTCTTGGTAAATCCGGCTTTCCGAGGGTTCTTTTAAAACCACTTCGGCCAGGCTCTCGGTCATCTCTAGAACTTCGAAAAGGCCGGTCCGGCCCGAAAAACCGGTCGCGTTGCATTTCTTACAGCCTTGGGGCTCAAAGACTTCAATCTCTGAATTAAGTTTTAATGCCCGTTTTTGGCTCTCCGGCAGAGAGTCCAGTTCCCGTAAAATTAAATTTTTTAGTTCCGGGAGGGCCTTAGCTTTCTTTTTACAATCCGGGCAGAGTTTTCTCACCAATCTTTGGGCAATGGCCAATCGCAGCGTCGGCGGAATCAGAAAGGGCTTGACGCCCAAATCAATCAAGCGGGGAATAACGCCGATGGCATTATTGGTGTGCAGCGTCGATAGAACCAAGTGCCCCGTCAAAGCGGCGTGAACGGTCAAACTGGCGGTTTCCTCGTCCCGGACTTCACCGACCATGATAACATTCGGGGCTTGGCGCAAGATGTGCCGCAAACCCATGGCAAAAGTATAGCCAATTTCGGTCTTGATTTGAGACTGATTGACGCCATCGATAAAATACTCGACCGGGTCTTCCAGGGTCACAATATTGGTTCCTTCCCTATTGAGAAGCTGCAGGATGGTGTAAAGGGTCGTGGTTTTACCAGAACTGGTTGGTCCGGTGGAAAGAATTAAACCATAGGGCCTTTCGGCGGCCCGCTTGATGATTTCGACGTTCTGACTCGACAATCCCAAATCATCCAGCTTTTTTAAGCCCTGGCTGGAATCGAGAACCCGGATGGCCACCTTCTCTCCCGAAACCGTAGGAAAGGTGGAAACGCGAAAATCAACGCTGTTCTCGTCAAACTTGGTCGAGAAACGACCATCCTGAGGAATGCGAGACTCATCGATCTTCATGCCGGACAAAATCTTGATTCGGGAAACCACGGCCGGCAAAAGCCTAAGCGGCAAAAAAATAGAGGAGTGCAAAACGCCGTCCAAACGATAGCGGACTCTTAATTTATCCTGGGTGGGCTCGATGTGAATATCCGAAGCCCGGCCGTCAACGCCGTGACCCAAAATAACGGCCACGACCTTAGTGATGGGCGCCTCTTCGGCTAATCTTTCGAACTCCGCCGCCGTGGGCATGCCGCCTGGCCGAATTTTCTCTTCCTCTAAATCTCTTTCCAATTCGCCCAAGGCTTTTTCCACCTCTTTCCTTAGGGTTCGGTACTGCTTGAGTAATTTATTGAAAGTCGTCAGGCTGATTAAAAAGATTTGGCTTTTCCATTTGCCCTGCCGCGACAAAAATTTCAGCGCCTCCTGATTGGCCAGATCCTCGGGATAAACCATGCCCACCTCTAAGAGATCCTCTCTTTTGGCCAGAGGAATCATTTTGTAGTATTTGGCCGAGTCCTCGGGGATCAGTTCGAGAATCTTTAAAGGCACCTCCTCGGGCAGAACCTCCTTTAGGGGAATTTTCCGCTCTTCGCTTTTCAAGCTGAAAAGAAGGTTTTCTTCCAGGATATTGTTATCTAAAATCACCTCTTCTTCTTTTTTATTATTGTCTTTGACCTCGGTTTCGAGAAGGCCAGCTTGCGCGCGATCAATGATGCCTTTTTTGAGCAGTTTTTGGATTAAAGATAGCATTTAGGTGAAATTAAGGAGCTAAGCTCCTTTTTTATTTGATTGGTTCTTCTTGGAGCAAATAGGGCAGGAAAGGATTATTCCGGCCGAGGACACCCTCGAAAGCAGGAACTTCTTCAAATAACTCAAGCTCGGACAAAAGGGACTGATCAAAAACTTGGAAATTAATCTCTATTTTTCTGATGGGCAAGGAGGATGAGGGCGGCGTCTCGATTGGTTTTTTGAAAACGCCAAACCAAAAAACAATGGCCGTCGCCAAAATAACGATGGTAAAAACCAGGATGAGATATTGTTGCCTTTTCTTTTGCTCGGAAAAAACAATGGCCATGGAATTTGCTAATTACTCCTCCAAAAAATTAACAGCGCTGGTTAAGCTAAATAAAAAAACGTCTCCTTTCTCGGGCAGAGAAAACGATAATGATTCGGTCTGAATCAATCGAGAACTTTTCTCCAAACTGGCCAGAAACTGACGGAAAGAAGGGTAGGTGCCCGCTATCTCGAGGAAAATTGCTTTCTTCTTGATCGAAGGATTTTCCGTGACCAATGTCTTCAAGCCAAGTTCAATGTGACGTAAAACCAAGTTTTCCTGAGAAGCCGTCTTCTGGAAAAAACCCAGCAAGGCCGGCAAGGAAGGATCTAAAGGAAGGCTGGAATTAACTTTTTCCAAAGCCGCTTCGTATTTCTTAAGCTCCCCATCGAGAGACTTCAGGTTTTGCCGGTAATCTTCCTGGCTCTTTAGATCCGCCCTCTTTTGAGCCAACTCCAGTTTAGAGCTCTGTAAGTCTTGATATTGAGGCAGGGCCAAAGAAATTAAAACAACAAAGCAAAGAAGAAAGTTAGCGATGGTAATAGCGTATTGTTTCATGCTAATTCTTAAAAACCGCAGGGTTAAAGAAAATTTCGAACTCAAATTCAACCCAACCGCCTTTGCCGATTCCGGCCTGTTCCAAACTGCTTTCCTGAATCAACGGCTCGGCTCGGAAAAGCCGGGCCTGCTGGCCAAGAACCTGGAAGTTATCGGCCTTGCCGCCCAGCCAAACCTTATTCTCTTTGGCATTAAAATCCATCTTGGTGAAAAAAACCTGAGGGTGAGCCAGCTTCTCGATCTGATCAAGAACCCGGGAAACCGGCTGCCTCTGGCTCGCTAAAAGGGAAAAACCCGTGATTCTTTTTTGAGTTCTTAAAATATCCTTTTCCAGATTGATTTCTTCTTTCGTTTTTTCTTGGTTGAGTTCCTGGCTGATCTGCTCAATCTCCAAACTGGCTTTTTTATTCAACCGGCTGAGAAAAAAGAGGCTCAAAAGCGAAATGATTAAAAAAGCAAAGGAAAGATAAAACAGGATCGTTTGCCAAAACGGTTTCTCAACCGGTTTTTTAGGAATTAAATCAACTTCCATGGCATTGATGACGTTATTCTAGTCCCCTCAGGGCGACGCCGACGGCGATAATATAAGAGGGGGACAGCTCCTTCAGGGTTTTCTCCAGAAGGGGCGGATAAAAAATATTTAAGCTGGAAAAGGGGTTGGCGACTTCAACTTCTTGGCCTAATTTTTCGGCGAAATATTCTTTAAGGCCGGGAATGAGGGCGACGCCGCCGGACAAGATGATCAGGGTGGGAAACTTGCTTTCGGCCATCGAGAAACTCTGTATGGTTTTATCAACTTCCATCAGAATACTGTCGACAATGGTGGAAATGATTTCGCGGATGCTTTCTTTGCCGGGCTCGGCCACGGACAATAAGCCGTATTTTTGCTTGAGAGCTTGAGCTTCTTTGAAATCAATCTGCAAAGCCTTGCTCAAGACCTCGGTTATTTCGTTTCCGGCGGGTTCAAAACTGCGACTTTGCCTCAAAACCCCTTTATCAATGAGACTGCAAGTCGTGCTCTGGGCGCCGATATCAATAATGGCCACGGTCTTGGTTTTGTCGGGATTGACGGCTCTTAAAAAGCCAAAGACTTCGGCTTCCAGGGCATAGAGATCAAGCTTGGTAATCTTGCTGATCTCCTGATACTGGTTAATGACCTCGTTGGGAACCGCGACCAGCAGAACTTTAATGTTCGCTCCGGGGTGAGACGGCCGCTCTCCTTGGATGATGGACCAGTCGAGACTCACTTCATTTAGGGGCACGGGGATTTGTTGCCGGGCCTGAAAACGAATGGCCTGAGGCAACTCCGGGAGCGACATAGACGGCAGTTCAAAAGTCGTGTAGAAAGTCGAGAAATCCGGGATCGAGAAAACGACTTTCCTTGATGACATCTTCGCTTCATTAACGATGCCCGAAATGGCGCGGGCAATATCCATCGTCTGAAACAGAAGGGTGTTCTTTTCGAGAGTCCGGAAGGGCTTATCGTAAATGGCCTCGGCCTGGATTTGTCCGTAAGCTTCGAGCTTGACTCTTTCTCCGACCCGCGAAAGTTCCACAATCTTGATTGAGGAAGAACCGATATCAATCCCCAAACAGTTTTTCTTAACCAGACCAAAGGGGGTAAAGGCCATAATGGAATCTAAAGAAGTTAATAGATATCTTTATGTGTTTTCTATTACCTAATTATTATAGCATTTTCTGGAGAAGATTAATTCAACGGTTCAAGTCCCCGCCTCATATTAAAGAACTGGGAAAAACCTGGCTGATTTAATTGTAGCACAAAATGACAACTGGCGGAGAGGGTGGGATTCGAACCCACGGTAGGCTTTCACCTACAGCAGTTTTCAAGACTGCCGCACTAGTCCGCTATGCGACCTCTCCCAAAATCGGACTGATGAGATTCTGGATAAGTTAATTTAGTCCAGGGTGCCCCCGGGAGGAGTCGAACCTCCAGTCTCAAGGTCCGCAACCTTGCATTTTGTCCGTTAAACTACGGGGGCATCTAGCTATTTTACTTTATTTTACTTTACTCTACAATTAATTTTTACTATAATCAAATTGGCATAATACATGAACGGTCGTTGGTAGTAATATGGCAAAAATAAAAGAGCTTAAAGAAAAAATCTCTAAAATTACGGTGGGCGCCTTCTCTTCATTAACTGACTTGGTTTTGTTTTTCTTGGTCTCCGGTTACGAATCAGTAGTTGACCCAAGATTTTTAAGATCTCTTCCCTATACTTTAATGAAAGCAGATAAAATTCGAGAAATGATTGATGTCTCGAAAATGAAAAGGGCTTTAAGGCATGTTAAAGAAAAGGGCTGGGTTGATGAAGAATTGAAAATCAGTAAAAGCGGCGAGCAAAGGTTGAAAGATATCTTTCCTGTTTTTCCCGTTCGTTCTTCTTGGGACGAAAAATGGTATCTGGTTAATTTCGATGTCCCAGAAAAATTCACACGGAAAAGGAATATCCTTCGGGAAAAGTTAAAACGGTTGGGGTTCGCCAGGCTTCAGAACAGCGTTTGGATCTCTCCGTATGATTTTTTGGGCAATGTCGAAAAAATTATTAAAGAATATCAGTTGGAGCCTTATGTAATTTTCTCAATCTCTCCGAAAGTCGGACCATTAAAATCAAAGGAATTGGCTGAAAGGATTTGGAATCTTGGAAAGGTTCAAGAAGAGCATAAAGCCTTTATCAAAAAATACGAGGCCAGCCGGCAGAAATTTTCGCCTTTTGAAATTGTCAACGACTATCGTCGGATTTGTGAGCAAGATCCGCAGTTGCCGAAAGAGCTTCTACCCGATGATTGGGAAGCAGAGAAAACATTTAGAATATATGCTTCTTATTTAAAATTTAAGCCGAGGTCGTCGTGACATAACGGTATATACGGCCGTACATGATGTTATGTCAGATTGACCAAGAGAATATTGTATTATAGGCTTAAATTAGTTTTTGGGAGGAGACGCATAACGGCTCGTGCAAAAGTTTGCTAAACTTTGACTTCGAAAGAGGTCAAGTGGGTTCGACTCCCACCTCCTCCGCCAATAACAAATGGATCTCTCTACTCCTATCGAAAAAGTGCCCCGGATCGGCAAGGTCTTGGAAAAAAGATTAAAGAAACTCGGAATTAAAACCGTCCGAGACCTCCTCTATCATCTACCCCTAAGATATGAGGATTTTTCTAATTTTGTGCCCCTGGCCCAGTTGAGACCCCAAACCAATGTTTCTATAAGGGGCAAGATTCTCGATATAAAATCCCGCCTGGCCTGGAGAAAGCGGATGACCCTGACCCAGGCCGTGGTCGGCGATCAAACGGGCGCTATCAGAGTTGTCTGGTTTGCCAAACCCTATATCACGGACATCTTAGAGGCCGGCAGCGAAGTGATCATGGCCGGGAGAGTCAGTCAAGGCAAAAAAGGTCTTTATCTCAACAATCCGACCTACGAAAAAATTACGGAGAGCGGGTTTTCGATATCTCTGCAAAAGTCAAAAATAGCCGGGCTGATGCCGGTTTATCCGGAAACAGAAAGGCTTTCTTCGCGCTGGCTGCGCAGCATCATCCGGCCAATTTTGGCTAACTTTAAAAATCAGGCTCAGGAATTTCTGCCGGAAAAGATTTTAAAAGAGTTTAATCTCCTTTCTTTTCCCCGGGCCATCTGGCAGATTCACTTCCCTGATTCTTTGGCTCTGGCCCAGAGAGCCAAAGTCCGTCTGAGTTTTGAAGAGCTTTTTTTAATTGAGCTCTTTGTCTTAAAAGAAAGAATTAAGATCCTGCAAACCAAAGCCCACCCCATTCCCATTGACCTGCCCTCAATCAAGAAACTGGTCAAAAGCTTGCCCTTTACCCTGACCAACGCCCAAAAGAAATCTGCCTGGCAGATTCTTAAAGACCTGGAAAAGTCTCATCCCATGAACCGGCTCCTGGAAGGGGAGGTGGGGTCGGGCAAAACCGTGGTCGCCACCCTGGCCGCTCTGAATACGGCCAAAGCCGAACTCCAGGTCGCCCTAATGGCTCCCACCGAGATTTTGGCCAAACAGCATTTCAGGGAAGTGGCCAAGCTTCTTTTTGATTTTAAATTAACCATTGCCCTTTTAACCGGCCAGGATGACAAAATCATGGCCAAAAAATTAAAGGGAGAAGTTCTCGAAGCTTCGCGGCAAAAAATCTTAGCCAAATGCCTCGATGGCCAGATCGACATTCTCATCGGCACGCACGCTCTGATTCAAAAAAGCGTCCGGTTCAAAAACCTGGGACTGGTTATCATCGACGAACAACACCGGTTTGGTATCGAACAAAGGGCTCAATTAACTCAAAACTCAAAACGCAAAACGCAAAACGCGCCGGTTCCGCACTTACTCACGATGACCGCGACGCCAATACCTCGAAGTCTCGCTCTCACGGTTTATGGAGATTTGGACCTTTCTGTTATCAATGAGTTGCCCCGGGGCCGGAAAAAGATCCTCACGGAAATCGTCCTGCCCTCAGAAAGACCAAGGGTTTATGACTTTATCCGAAACCAAGTCGAATTAGAAAGACAGGCTTTTGTCATCTGCCCGAGAATAGAACCCGCCTCATCGGCGGGGTCGCCGAAGAGGCGACAACCCACGTCCTGGACCGATGTTAAAGCGGTGGAAGAGGAAAAAGAAAAACTGGCCAAAGAGATTTTCCCTGATCTGAGAGTCGAGATGCTCCATGGAAAAATGAAACCGAAAGAAAAAGAAAAGATCATGAAAGATTTTAAGAATAATAAAATCAAGGTTCTGGTGGCTACGTCGGTGGTTGAAGTCGGAATTGATATCCCCAACGCCTCGGTCATGGTCATTGAGGGAGCTGAAAGATTCGGCTTAGCCCAGCTCCACCAGTTGAGAGGCCGAGTGGGCCGGGCCGAACACCAATCTTATTGTTTTTTGCTGACCGATTCTCCGGCCAGAAAAACCCAGCAAAGGCTGAAAGCGATGGTTAAGGCCGAGGATGGTTTTGAGCTGGCTCAGAAAGATTTAGAAATTAGAGGACCGGGCGAGTTCTCGGGTAAAAAACAATGGGGTTTGCCCGACCTGGCGATGGAATCATTAAAAGACCTGGTTTTAGTGGCCAAGTGCAAAACCGCGGCCAAAGAAATCCTGGAACAAGACTTTTCTCTAAAAAAATACCCTCTTTTGAAAGAAAGGCTGGAAAGATTTAAGGAAAAAATCCACCTTGAATGAGTTCAAAATCCAAAGCATTTTGAGCTTTGGATTTTGAAATTTGGATTTAAACGCCTTTCCTGACCTTCTCGGTTGGCCAAAAGCCCATATATTTGCCCAACATTAACTTGGTCTGGGCATCCAGGGCCGGCAACGTCCAGAAAAAAAGCATGGCCGAAGGCAAGATCAGCCACTCCAGGACGAAGACGAGGTATTTAAGCCGGCCAACGGCTTTGGGCCGGGGCGGCAAGAGAGAAAAACTGAAATAGATCGAGCTGAAAAGACCAATCATGGCAATGGTCATTAGCCGGGAGGTGGTGTGAGGCAGATTATGGGCCATTAGGGTTTGAGAAAATCTTTCGCCGCCCAGAGCAATGGGCAGCCAGCCCAGAAGAAAGATCAACAAAGCGCTGGTCGCCCAGGACCAGTGCGACTCAAAAAGAAAGAAACCATAAAATAATTTCTTTGACAGAGAAATTTTTTTGTTCTTCAGGAAGTTGAAAAAGACGTAAGGGATTTCATCCACCCCGTAAGCCCATCTTCTCTGCTGTTTGTAAATATTGACTAAAGTGCGCCAAAAAGTCCGGGCGACGTTGGCATCCATTCCCACGGGATAATAGAGTGGTTGGACCTGGTAATCACTATTGTATTTCAAAAAGCTCTGCCAGAAGATCCGAGAGTCGTCAGAAACAACGTTTTCTTGCTTAAAACCAACGTCCACCAGGGTTTTAAAACTCATGGCGTGTGAAGAAAAAGTGATGAGCTTTTCCGGCCGTTCCTGGCTCAGAGCGTTCCAGAAGGTCGAAGAAAGGGCAAAGCTCCGGGAAAAGATCGGTGCCTGCCAGATGTTATTAATAAAAAGAGGAATGGGCTGGAAACTGGTTCGAAGGGGTTTAGCCGCGGTCAAATAGTGCCAGGTCAGACAGCTAAAGTATTTGGGAAAAATACAGGTATCAACGTCAAAAAAAGAAACGACGATTTTTTCATAAGGGATTTTGGCGACATCGATGATTTCTTCCTTGGCCTTGATCTCGGCCCAGCGGTCGTTCGAACCCTTGCCCGGTATCTCTCCGGCCAAACCCGGGGGGTGCCAGGTGACCAAAAATTGGTAAAATTGATGGCCAAATTCGGCCTGAATTTTATCCACCGTCGCTTGGGTTTCTGATCGATAACCTTCTTCGGCCGAAAGAACAACGATGATTTTTTCTTTGGGATAATCGCTCTGACTCAAGGATAAAAAGGCGTCTCGCACGACCGGCCAGGGTTCTTGGCAAAGGGTAAAAAGACAAAGATGATAAACCTCCTCCCAATCTCGTATTTGTTTGACTTTGGTTCGCCAGTCAATTTTTTTATGTTCTTCCATTTTCCGATAACTCGAGTGCAAATGGAAAGAAAAATAGATGGCACGAAAAAACCAATAAAGATCAAAAACGAGGATAAAAACGGCGATGAGAAAAGGTTGCTGCCAAGAAAGGAAAATGGCCAAGAGAACGGTTAACCAAGAAACGGCACCAGGCAGAATTTCCAGAAAGCGAAAGAGCCTTCTTTCGGAAGGATCGGTCAGGTCTTGCGCGGTGGCGATTTTGAGGTTCATCGCAAGAGCGTCTTGAACAGTTCTCCGGGTGAAACGATTTTTGTCCACTGGATTTTTCTCTGTAAGACCAAAATGTGCTTTTTATCGAGCGTTACCAGAAAATCAGCGTCAGCTCTTTTAGCCGAAGTTAAAATGTGGACATCGTCCGGGTCAACGAGCAATTTTTTGAATCTTTTTAATTCCTTGCCCGCCGGCGCTTTTTCTATCCGAAAAGAAATAACAATTTTTTTCAAAAGCGCTTCACTAATGTCAAGCTTTCTGAGGTTGCGCCAGACCTCATCTAAGACCACCTCGCTAACCACGGCTCTAATTTTGCCTTGTGCCGCCCATTCTAAAAGTTTTCTTGAAGCGCCCGTTGATGATTTCAGGCCGGCCAGAATAACCGAGGCGTTAAAAAAGACAAGGGGAGACATTAAATTAAGCCTTTCTTTTTGAGCTCTCTGGTTTCTTGACGATCAAATTCGAGAAAATCTTTCAAGTCTTCATCGGTATAGCGCCGGACAGGATAACTCAAGACACGCAAGGGCTCAATGACCAACCTGTTTTTTTCTTTTCTGACTCGAACCATGGATTTTTCGTCAAAACCCAATTCGCGACGGAATCTTTTAGGAATTGTCAA
>MHTO01000021.1 GCA_001823105.1 Candidatus Wildermuthbacteria bacterium GWA2_46_15
CAATGGTTTTGAACCAAAACTGAAACCCGAGTCTTTTGCCGCTTCCAGCGTGGCGGACCGTTACAGCAAATGATGACGACGAAACCCAAGGTTCTGGTCGCTCTCTCGGGCGGCGTTGATTCCTCGGTGGCCGCTTTCTTGCTCCAAAAAGCCGGTTATGAGGTTACGGGCTGTTTTATGAAATTCTGGCAAGATTCAAGATTGGGTCGGGAAAATCCTTGTTGTTCGCCCGAAGCCGAAAGAAGGGCGCGGATTTTGGCCCGACGGCTCCAGATTCCCTTTTTCGTTTTGGATTTAAAAAAGGAATTTAAGAAAGCCGTCGTTGACTATTTCCTCAGCCGGACCCGGTTGGGATTGACGCCCAATCCCTGCGTCGTTTGCAACGAAGAAATCAAGTTCGGCCTGTTTCTGAAAAAGGCGCTGGAGAGGGGAGCGGATTTTATGGCCACCGGCCATTACGCCAAGATCAAAGAGGGTAGATTATTCAAGGCCAAAGACAAAGAAAAAGACCAGTCGTATTTTTTGTGGCGGCTGAACCAAACGCAATTGAGCCGTGTTATTTTTCCGATCGGCGATTATAGCAAAAACGAAGTGAGAAAAATTGCCCAAAAAGCGGGTTTGTCGACGGCCAAAACCCCGGACAGCCAAAACCTTTGTTTTCTGGCTTCGGGCACAAGTCAGTTTTTGAAGTTTAATCTACGGCAAAAACCAGGCAACATTATAGCGCGAAGCGATATATCGGGCATCCTGCCCGCTATTGACACCGCCGGGGAAATAATCGGTCGGCACCAGGGTTTGGGACTCTATACCATTGGCCAGAGAGGGGGCATTGGCCCTTGTCTCTTTCCCAAATTTCAAAGCCAGGGTCCATACTACGTTTTGAGAAAAAACCGTCTCAAGAATCTTTTAGTGGTGACGAGAAACGAAAAAGACTTATTCATTCAGGAATTCAAGGTTTCTGATCTTGTGCTTAACTTAGTTAAGCACAAGTGGCCATTGAGGGTTATGGTTAAAATCCGCTCGCGGCAGAAAGAAATGCCGGCCACGCTCTCTCCCGTGCTTAACTTAGTTAAGCACAATCAGCCTGAAAAGATTGATCAGTTTCTGGTAAGGCTCGATCGGCCCGAACGCGCCGTCACCCCCGGCCAGTCGGCCGTGTTTTACCAAGGCCAAGAACTTCTGGGCGGGGGAATCATCTCGGCAGCTTAACCCAGAACATTGTGCTATAATGACAAAAGTGCGGTCGAAATTGCGATCGCAGCTTTAGCCACACTTTTTAGCTGAAGACGAAAAAGAAAAAAATATGATAAAAAATTCTTTAAAAGAAAGAAGGATAGGACCAGTGGAGCAAAAAATTCTTCTTTTGTTGGGGACCGGTTTAGTCCTTAGTCTGACTCGCAACCCATTTAAATATTTCCGGATTGTTAAATCCGCCAGCCGAGAATGGGAAAAAATTAATCGGCGGAGTCTGCAGGAAGCGATCAAAGGACTCTATCGTTCGAAGCTGATCGGCGGCAAAGAAAATGAAGATGGAACGATTTCTCTCACCCTAAGCGAAAAGGGTAAAACCCGGCTTTTGCGCTATCGCCTTGATCAAATGGAGATCAAAAAACCTTCAAGGTGGGATGGTCTTTGGCGAATGGTGATTTTCGACATCCCCGAGGATTTAAAACGGGGGAGAGACGCCTTGGCGGCAAAACTCAAGAAGCTGGGATTCCATCCAATGCAAAAAAGCGTTTTTATCTATCCTTACGAATGTCGTGACGAAATAGATTTTATTATTGAAGTCTTTGATTTGAGATCTTACGTCAGGTTTGTCGTCGCCAAAGAAACCGACATTGACCTGGATTTGAAAACGAAATTCAAAATGTCTTAAAGAAAGTTAAAGTGTGGTTGAAATTGCGATCGCGGCCTTGGCTGCACTTTCTGTCAAGTTGTTATAATGAGGCCAGATTGAAGATCATTTATCTTGAGCCGGCACCGCCTCTTACTTTTATTCGGAGTTGTGTTAGACTGTTTTTAGTAAACAAAATTTCCAGAATGAGGAGGTGAGAAAAATGATAGATATTCTGGAAGCTTTTGTGTTGATGGCGGCCGCGCTGGCGTTCGGCCTGGCCATCACGGTTGTGGCGGCGATGCCGCTTCCCGCCGCCATGGCGGCGGCAGTAGGGTGCGGATTCGCCGCGCTGGCCCTAATCCCAGTTTTCTTTTCCTAAATTGTGTTGGGCCAAAAAAGGAGCAGTCTCGGCTGTCTCCTTTTTGTTTTTACTAGCTTCATAATTGGTCATTTCTTTGCTATCATGAATTATAGCGGGCGTACTCGCCCGACCTCGCTCTAGCGAGGCTAAGCTTTGCTTATATATCGTACTCGCTATGACTTCAAAAGAGATTCGGCGAAAATACCTCACGTTTTTTAAGGAGAGAGACCATCTCGTCATTCCGCCCTCGCCCTTGGTCTTGGCCGAGGATCCGACCACTCTTTTTACTTCCTCCGGGATGCAGCCTTTGGTGCCTTATCTTCTTGGCGAAGCCCATCCGTCGGGCAAAAAACGCTTGACTGATTCCCAGCCATCTTTGAGATTGGGCGACATCGAAGAAGTCGGCGATAACCGGCATACCACTTTCTTTGAAATGTTGGGCAACTGGTCTTTGGGAGACTATTTTAAGGCTGAACAATTGCCCTGGTTCTTGGAGTTTCTGACCAAAGAACTGGGCTTAGTTAAGGAGAAGTTATGGGTTTCGGTTTTTAAGGGAGATAAGACCACTGGCGTACCCCGAGACGAGGAATCTTTTACCATCTGGAAATCTTTAGGAATTCCCGAAGAAAAAATTGTTTTTTACGGCGTCAAGAAAAACTGGTGGTCCCGATCGGGCGAACCAACCTTAATGCCGGTGGGAGAAATCGGCGGACCCGACTCTGAGGTTTTCTATGAATTTGCTGATGTTCCCCATGACCCGAAGTTCAGCGAAACCTGCCATCCTAATTGTGACTGCGGCCGTTTTTTAGAAATCGGCAACTCCGTCTTTATCCAGTATCAAAAAACAACGGATAACAGTCTAAAGGAATTATCCCAAAAGAACGTGGATTTTGGCGGGGGATTAGAAAGACTGGCAGCAGCCACCTCAGACAATCCAGATATTTTCCAAACAGATTTATTTTTACCGATTATTAAAAGGCTGGAGAATCTTTCCGGCCGGAATTATCTTCAAGATCCGGAGACAACTCGAGGAATGAGAATTGTGGCCGATCATTTAAGGGCCAGTCTCATGATTGCCAAAGATGGAGTTTTGCCTTCCAACAAGACTCAGGGCTATGTTTTAAGGAGACTTTCAAGAAGACTTCTGCTTTTTAGTCGGAATTTGAGCTTGAGTTCGCCGGAGGTTTTTCTGCCCGATCTGATCAAAGAAGTCGTCAAGACTTACGACGATATCTTTCCGGATTTAGTCGGCAAAGAAAGAGCCATCAGCGAGATTTTCAGCGAAGAGGCGTCAAGGTTTGCTAAAACCTTAGAAGCTGGCCTCAAGGAAATTGAGAAATTGGAAAAATTGGATGGTAAAATTGCCTTTTATCTTTATGAGAGTTTCGGTTTTCCCTGGGACATGATTTCAGAGATAGCCAGAGAGAGGGGCGAGGAGATTAATTTTCAGGATTTTGAGGAAGAGAAAGAAAAACACCAGGCCCTTTCCCGAGAAGCGGCTCAAGGCCTGTTTAAGGGCGGTCTGGTTGATCAAAGTTACGAAGTGACCAAACTGCACACGGCCACGCACCTTTTGCATCAGGCCTTGCGCCAAGTCCTGAATGAGCAGGCGAGGCAAGAGGGCAGCAATATTACCGCCGAAAGATTGAGATTTGATTTTTCTCATCCGGCCAAGTTGACCCCCGAAGAGCTAAAAAGGGTAGAAGATTTAGTCAACGAACAGATCGCCAAGAATCTTATCGTAACCGAGACGGTTCAGAATTTGTCAACGGCTTTGGCTTCCGGCGCTCGGGCTTTTTTCCGCGAGAAATATCCGGAACGGGTCAAGGTTTATAGTATCGGTCCCGCGACCCTTCGACAGAGCTCAGGGCAAGCTCGCTCAGGACCTCCTTTCAGTCAAGAAATATGCGGCGGGCCGCACGTTGCCTCGACGAAAGAGCTGGGAAGGTTTAGAATTATAAAAGAAGAAGCTGTTGCTCAAGGCGTCAGGAGAATTAAGGCGGTTTTGGAAAAGGTATAAGCAGGGCTTAGCCTTTTCGTTTCGCAAAAACGTAAAATGGAGGACAAAAAATTTTTTGATATCATCCCGCCCGGAAGAAGAGAAGAATCTCAAGAAAAACCATTAAAGCCAAAACCGGTTGAAAAACCAAAGGGGGAGTTGTTCGTCAAAAAAGAAGTTGTCGAGGAAGACACCTCAAGTGATTTAATCCCTAGAATACCTTTTCCTAAGGCCAAGGTTTTAATTTTATCGGTTTTCCTGTTATTTCTTGGACTAATAGGCGTTGCCGTCTATCTTAAATTGCCCAATGTCGATATCGACATTTGGTTGAAGACAGAGAACCTGACTTTTACCGTTCCGGCCGAGGTTAACAAAGAAACAAACAAGTTTGATTCCAGAGAATTAAAGGGAAAAATTGTCAGCGAAGAACAGTTTCTGTCTCAAGAATTTTCTTCTACCGGAAAAGCAGTTAAAGAAGAGAAAAGCGAAGGCATCGTTCGGATTTTCAATGACTATTCCACCAGCAGCCAGTCTCTGATCGCTACCACCCGGTTTGTTTCGAGCGAAGGCAAGCTCTTTCGTTTAGTCGAAAGGGTCGTCGTCCCGGGACAGACGCTGGAAAAAGGCAAGCTGGTACCGGGCACGGTTGATGCTTTGGTTCGAGCGGATGTTACTGGTCAAGAATATAACATTGGTCCTTCGGCTTTTTCTATTCCCGGATTTGCCGGAACCCCCAAATATACGTTTTTCTACGCCAAGTCTTTTTCGGCCATGAAGGGTGGATTCCGAGGGGAGACGCTTATTGTTTCCGCCGAGGATTTAGAAAAGGCCAGACAGGTGACAAGGACCAAGATAGAGGAAAAGATTGATAACGCCCTAAATAATAGAACCTTGCCGGGGCTTCTCCTGGTTAAGGAAAATGCTTCCTTAAATATTTTGGAACAAGGTCCCACGGCCAAGGTTGGTGATGCGGTTAAGACCTTTGATTACCAGATCCGAGCCAAGAAGGAAACAGTTTTACTGGCCGAGGATGATTTAATGACGCTGGTTCAAACCGATTTGCTTTCTAAATTAGAAGATCAACAGAGATTTTTACCCGAGAGTATTCAGATTAACCCTTCAATTGAAACCCTGGATACGGCCACGGGAAAAACTCGGCTCTCTCTGAAGATTTCCGTCAAGATATACACCAATTTAGAGTCCGGACCATTGAAAGAGCAATTAAGCGAAAAGTCGATCCGGGAAGTTCAACAAAGCTTCCAGAATTTGTCCCAGGTTTCCCGGGCTAAGATCAAAATCTTCCCCTCATTTTTTAAGAATCTACCCAAAGATCTGGATAAGATTGACCTGAAGATTAGCTTTGAATGAGGATTGACCCCGGCGGGCTTTTCTGCTAAGATAGCAAGTACGGTATATAATGGTTCAGAGTCCAAAAATAAAAAAGAAAGGCGTTGTTCTTGAAGCTTTACCAAGCACTAGTTTTCGAGTTCAGTTAGAGGCAGGACCAGAGGTTCTTGCCCATCTTTCTGGTAAACTGAGGATACACCGGATCAAAATCTTGGTGGGCGATACGGTTCAGGTGGAATTGAGTCCTTATGACGAAAAGAGAGGTCGGATCGTCTATCGAGAATCAACCTTTTCCGGTCCGCCCCGAAATTATAGCAGGAGATGATATATCAGATAAATGAAAGTCAAACCTTCAATCAAGAAAATTTGTAATCACTGTAAAATCGTCCGCCGAAAAAGAAGGGTATATTTAATTTGTCAGAATCCAAAACATAAGATGAGACAAGGTTAATATCTAATTTGAATGCCCAGAATAGTTGGTATCAACATTCCCGAGAATAAACATATCGAAATCGCCTTGACTTACATCTACGGTATCGGTCGGCCTTTGAGCCGAAAGGTTTTAACCGAGGCAGGTATCCCTTTTGATAAGAAAGCAGCAGACTTGACGCCTCAGGAACTGAATCGATTAAAAGAGCTGATTGATAAAGACTATAAGACAGAAGGCGATTTGCGTCGTCAGGTCATGACGAATATCAAGCGTTTAAAGGATATTGGGTCTTGGCGCGGTCTCCGGCATGCCAAGAAGTTGCCGGTCAGAGGTCAAAAGACCAAGACCAACACACGGACCGTCAGGGGGAATGTTAGAAAAACGGTGGGATCTGGAAGAAAACCAGCCGCTGAGCCAACCTAATCGTTATGGGTAAGAAACGCATTATTACAAAAACTGAACCGGGTTTGACCGGAGAGGCCGCCGAGAAAAAAGCGGAAATCGCCTTATCTAAAAAGGCTAGTTTAGGAATTAACGAAGGCTCTATCTATATTAATTCCACCTACAATAACACGATTATTACTCTAACCGATATGAGGGGCAATGCTCTAACCGGGGTCAGCGCGGGCAGCCTTGGCTTTAAGGGGACTAAGAAATCGACTCCTTTTGCTGCTTCGAAGGTCGCTGAAGCTTTGGCCGAAAGAGCTAAAAAGATCGGCGTCATTAAGGTTTGGGTCATTATCAAGGGGATTGGCTCTGGTCGAGAATCGGCTTTAAGGTCTTTGGCCGGCCGTGGATTAGAGATTCTTTCGATCAAGGACGCGACGCCCGTTCCTCATAACGGCTGCCGGCCGCCCAAGGTAAGGAGGGTCTAATCAACTACTATGCCATTGGATTCCAAGTGTAAAGTTTGTCGGAGACAAGGCGTAAAACTCTTCCTGAGAGGCGAGCGTTGTTTTTCTCCCAAGTGCGCCATGATTAAAAGACCGACGCCGCCCGGAATCAAGAGAAAGAGAAGGCGAGGCTCTTTGTCCGAATATGGCAAAGAATTGAGAGAGAAACAAAAGCTTAAGGCCTGGTATGGCCTGGGGGAAGGGCAATTCAAGAAATATGTTAAGGAAATTTTGAATAAGACGAAGAGAATCCAGAAGGAGAAGGAAGAAGATGCGACCCTGCTTTTGATTAAGAGATTAGAATCCCGGCTCGATAGTGTCGTTTTCAGAATGGGCATCGTTAGTTCTCGCGCCCTGGCTCGGCAATTGGTTTCACACGGCTATTTCAGAGTTAACGGCCGCCACGTTGATATTCCTTCTTATCGGGTTAAGAAAGACGACCAGATTTCCGTCAAGCCGCAAAAGACAAAGAAGAAAATCTTTCAAAACGCAGTTCAATTCATTAAGGGACAGAAATTGCCCGAGTGGTTGCAGGTTAATCCTCAGACCCTTGAGGCCAAGGTTTTGTCTGATCCGATTTTGGATGCCGAAAGCCTGCCGGCGGAGATTCCGGCCATCTTTGAATTTTATTCGAGATAAGCGAAGCTTAGTCTCATTCGAGATAAGCGAAGCTTAGTCTCATTCGAGATAAGCGAAGCTTAGTCTCGCTAGAGCGAGATAATCATTAACTTAACAATATGATTCCCTTGTTTTCAAAGCCCAAAATCATTTCCGAAAAAGATAACCAGGCCGTCTTCGAGATAGAATCCCTTTATCCGGGCTATGGCGTCACCGTGGGAAATAGCCTGAGACGAGTTCTGATTTCTTCCTTGCCCGGAGCGGCCGTGGCCAAGATGAAGATTAAGGGCGTGTCCCATGAATTTTCGACCGTCCCGGGCGTTCTCGAAGATGTCATTCAGATTATGCTCAATTTGAAAAAATTGAGGTTTAAAATATTTTCTGAAGAACCCCAGAAAGCAATTTTAAAAATCAAGGGAGAGAAAGAAGTTAAAGGAAAGGATTTTAGTCTGCCCTCCCAGCTGGAGCTGATCAATAAGGATGAGCACCTGGCCAGTCTAACGGCTAAATCAGCTGATTTGGAAATCGAAATTGAAGTAGAAAAAGGGATTGGCTATTTGCCTCGGGAAAAAAGAAAAAGAGGCAAGTTAGCCATTGGTGAAATTCTGGTTGACGCCATTTTTACTCCGGTCAGGAAAGTTGGCTATCAAGTGGAAAACATGCGGGTGGGGGAAAGAACCGATTTTGACAAACTGCGCCTCGAGGTCGAGACCGATGGAACGATTACGCCAGTTGAAGCCGTTTCCCGGGCGGCGCAAATTCTCGTTGACCACTTTTCGCTGGTCAGTCAGAGCTTGGTCGTTGAAGAAAGAACGAAAGCGGGAACAAAAGAAAAAAAACCGAGAAAAAAGAAAGTCGGTGCGGTAAAAAAACCAGTCAAAAAGAAGCCTGCCTCATCGGCGGGTGCGCCGGCGAGGCGCAAAAACAAGTAAATGAACAAGAGAAAGAAGGGCCGAAAACTATCCAGAAAAAGAGATCAGCGCCGGGCATTGCTGAAGATTTTGGCCACCAACCTGATTTTAAAAGAGAGAATTAAGACGACCCGGGCCAAAGCGAAAGAAATGGCGCCTTTTGTTGAGAAGGCCGTCACTTTAGCTAAAAAGCAAAACCTCAGCTCTCGGAGGGCTCTGGCGGGACTTTTTTCAGACAGAGTTGTGAGAAAGTTGATTAAGGAATTGGGGCCGAGGTACCAACAGAGATCCGGCGGCTATCTGAGAATTTTGAAATTAGGACCGCGCCGCTCGGATGCGGCCGAGATGACGATTATTGAGCTAATCAAATGAACATGACTAAGGCGCGAATCCATACCATTGACGCTCGGGGTCGGTCTCTCGGTCGGCTGGCGAGTCAGATCGCCCAGCTCCTGAGGGGAAAACAGAGTCCCAACTTTCTTCCCTATAAAGAAAGCGGGGAAATGGTTATTATCGAGAATGTCGGCCAGATGGTTTTGACGGGGAAAAAAGAGAGTCAGAAAAAATACTTTTCTCATTCGGGCTATCCTAAAGGGGCCAAGCAAGTTCCGATCAAGAAAATCTTAGAGACTAAACCCGAGAAAGTTTTACGCCGAGCCGTTTTCGGCATGCTGCCCCATAACAAGCTGAGTTTGAAAATTATCAGAAATTTAAGATTTAAGAAAGAGAGATGATCAAAGAAAAAGTTAAGGCAAAAAAGAAGGTCATCAAGCCCAGAAAGATAGTTAAGGCACCGCCTCGGTACATTGAGGGTTTGGGTCGGAGAAAAACGGCGGTGGCTCGCGTTCGTTTATTCTCGAAAGGGGAAGAGAGATTTTTGGTCAATAACATAGATTATCGTCAGTATTTTTCTACCCCGTTTTTACAACGCTTGGCCAGCGAAGCTCTGTCTAAAACCGATCTGGTGGAAAAATTGGGACTGGAAATCATTGTTCGGGGCGGGGGCATTAAGGCACAGGCCGAAGCGGTCAGATTGGGAATCAGTCGAGCCTTGGTCGGATTAGCTCCTGAGGCCTACAAAAAACTGAGGAAATTAGGCTATTTGACCCGAGATCCACGAATGCGAGAGAGAAAGAAGTTTGGCTTAAAGAGAGCCCGCAAAGCCCCCCAGTGGCAAAAAAGATAATTTTATTATCTTTTTTGTCCTGAGTTTGTCGAAGGGCAAAAACGCTAAAAATATGATCGGACCCATTTTTGTCATCATCGCTTTCTTCGTCTGTCTCGCCCTTGGTTATATGGTTTGCCGGTTTGGCGGTCAATGCGAACAGATGGAATTTGGCATTGCGGCCATTATCGGGGTCTTTATTTTTATCATCCTCATTCTCCTTTTACAAAAGTATTCAGGGACTCCTTAAACTTTCATGCTCAAAGAACTGATTGATAAGTTTTATCTTGATCGGGAGAAAGCTAAGGAAAGAGAACAAACTAGGTTTTATATTACCGATGCCGGACGATGCTCCCGGGCGATTTTTTTTAAGTTTAAGAAAGCTCCCCGGGAAGAAATTGAAGCTAGGGTTTTACGGATGTTCGATCACGGAGACTATATCCATCGCCTGATTTTGAATACTCTTTTCAGCCTAGGATTGGTCAGGTCCTCGGAGATTAATATCCCGCCCCAGCAAGTTATTTCCGGACGGGCCGATGCCATTTTAACCTGGGAAAACGAGCTTTATGTCCTGGACATCAAAAGCATGAACAGTTTTCTCTTTAAGAATCTTCTCCAACCAAAAGAAGAGAACCTTGACCAACTCCAACTCTATCTTCATTTTTTCAATATCCAAAAAGGCATCCTGCTTTATGTCAACAAGGACACTCAGGAATTAAAAGAGTTTATTGTCATCTATGATCGTGCCCGATCAGAAAAACTCCTCAAGGGCTTACAGGAACTGAGGGGTAAGATTGATAACAATACCATTCCCGCCCGGCTTTTGGATTTTCCCAGTAACAAAGAATGCCAATTTTGCCAATTCCGCGAGATTTGCGGTCAGGCTTTGGCGGGTGAGATGAGTTGGTCAGAATTCAAAAAGAAACTGAGTTCCCAAAAGCCGCTTCTTTAACCGAGCTTGTGCTAGTTGTGCTAGGTTCGACCTAGCACAAGCTAAATAATGAGAAAGGCTCAATTAGCCAAGGGTCATATCTATCACATTTATAATCGAGGCGTGGAAAAACGCGATGTTTTCAGCGGCGATAATGACCGCTGGCGGTTTTTACAAGGCTTGTTTCTTTTCAATGACGTTGAAGTGTCGGCGAATCTTCTTTGGCAAGTGGAAAGAAATTTCGGCAGAGCGACGTTTAAAACGCTGAACGCCTTTTTAAAAGAGCAGCAACGCAAACCTCTGGTGCGGTTGATGGCCGATTGTTTGATGCCCAACCATTATCATCTGTTAGTTGAAGAAATTATGGACGGAGGCATTTCTAAATTTATGCAGAAACTCGGCACCGGCTATACGATGTATTTCAACAAAATAAATCAAAGAGTTGGGCCGCTTTTCCAAGGAAGTTTTAAGGCGGTCTTAATTGAAACACAAGAGCAGTTGGAACGATTGCTGGTTTATATTAATGTCATCAATCCTGGACAGCTAGCCGAGCCCGACCTGAAAGATGACGGGATTAGGGATATAGAGAAGGTGCTGAAGTTTGCCGAAGATTATTTATGGAGCACGCATCGGGAATATTTGGGAGTCAGGAATCCGTTCATTATCGACAAAGGGCTGTTGGGCGATATCTTTTCTAATTCCAAAGATTATCGCGATTTTGTTCGAGCGGCTTTGGAAGAAAGAAAACTCGGAAGCATTAGCAATTTATTCCTCGAATAAATAAACTTGTGCTAGGTTCGACCTAGCACAAATCGCTATTAAATTAAGGCAGGAGATTCGCGGAGAGAAGAAAGTTGCCTTCGGTGAGGACCGAAGCTTTTTTGTTATCCTTCTTGAAAAATATTTGCGGATTCCTGAGTTCGGCAATCTCAACGACGTTGGGTTGGTCGCGGTCGTCAATCTCACTGATTTTAATTTTGTCGCCGACTACGAAGATCAAATAATCATTATTTAACCAATAGAGCTGGCTGATTTTTTGGGAAAACCGGGCTAATAAGATCCGGTCACCCGCTTTTTTCTGTGGTTGTCCCACCCTTTCCTTGAGGAAATAGATCGAGATTTCAGAGTTGTTAAAATAGGCCAATTTTTCTTCGTCGGGAGAAATTTTGAAATCTCTGATCGATTCAGAGATTTCGACAAAAGACTTGGTTTTTTCGTCGAGAAAAAAGAGACTGTCAGCCTCCCGGAGAAAGAGACCCGAAGGAGAAAGCTCCAGCCCGTAGGAAACCTCGTCTTTTATGGCGAGGGGAACATCGTTTAATTTCTGTTTTTCGGCCGCCGCTAAATTATCAATCCGAAAGACAAACCCACTGTTTTCTAAAAGGTAGATCTTCCCTTCGAGAGATCCGAAAGCCAAGACATGATTTAGAATTTCTGTAGTTCTTTTAGAATCAAGGTCGCCCGAAAAAAGGGTTTGTTCTTTAAGGCCGAGGAATTTGCGGCCGTTAGGCGAGTCAGGAGAAAAATCAACCTTTTCAAAATCTTTGAGGAAATCTAGAGCAACCGGGCTAGCCGGATTCTGTTGAGTGTCGGCCCAAAAAATCTTCTCTTGCTCATTAATGGCATAACGCATCAGGATTTTTTGGGAATCGGTTGACCACTGGAGGTCTAGAAAAAAAACTGTTCCGTTTTTTTTGTAAAGATCTTTTTCCCTGACGAAGACTTTTTCAACGTTATTCTGCCCCAAGAAATCAAAGAGGGTTAAATATTGTCCCTGGGAGTCTTTTTTCTGCAAGAGCGCCTTTTTTCCGGAAGGGGAAGGGAAAAATCTTTCCACTCCCTTGGCGAAAATCTGGAAGTCGGTTTTTTCCGGAAAAAGAACAACATCGTTTTCTTCGGTGACAGCCATGGCTTTCACTTCCAAGTTTTTCTTCCAGGGGAAATACCCCTCCTTTTTTATCTCAACTAAGTAGTTTCCGGGCAGCAACTCTTCAATCAGGGCGGAACCAAAAAAGAAATCAGTTCTCTTTTTTAATTGGCCGTTAATGAAAACATCACTGCCTCGGGGAGAGACCCCGAAGTAAAAAGCGCCGGTTTTGGTGATTTGAGCAGTGCTCAAATCCAAGCGATAACCCTGATTATAAAGAAGAACCGTTGGCGTGACAATTAAGAAGGCTATCGAGCAGGCGAAAAACAGGAAGGTGCGTGTTCGTTTGGTCATGTTCCTAATTCACATTTTAACACAAAACCGGTTTTTAGAAAACGTTTGACGCTAACTCGTTTTTCCGTTAAGATTAAACAGATAAAGAAACAAAATCATGTTTTTGGTTCGAAAAATTGGCATTGATTTAGGCACCTGTAACTCGGTGGTTTTTGCTCCGCCTAAAGGGGTGATTTTGCAAGAACCGTCAGTCGTGGCCGTTTCTCTGTTGGAAAACCGGATTTTAGCGATTGGTCGTGAAGCTAAAGAAATGCTCGGCAAGACCCCAGACACTCTGAGGGTTTACCGACCCCTCAAAGACGGAGTCATCGCTGACTTCAGGGTGACTCAGGCCATGCTGAGATATTTTATTGACAAGACCAGTCAAATGGCCCGGTTTTTCAAGCCAGAACTGATTATTGGCGTGCCGGCCGGCGTTACTTCAACTGAAAGAAGAGCGGTGGTTGAAGCCGGAACCAACGCTGGAGCCAAGGCTGTTTTTACCGCCAAGGAACCGATTCTGGCCGCCATCGGCGCCGGCATCCCGATCAATACTTCTTCGGGGAATATGATTGTTGACATCGGCGGCGGCACTTCTGAAATGGCCGTCATCTCCCTGGGCGGAATCGTTAACTGGGGGTCAGTTAGGATGGCCGGAGACAAGCTCGACGAAGCCATTGCTAATTACATCAAGGAAAAACACAATCTGGCGATTGGCGAGCAAACCGCTGAAGAAATTAAGATTAACATTGCCACGGCTCTGCCCGAGAAGGAAGAAAGACTCATGCAGATCCGGGGCCGCGACCTCATTTTGGGTTTACCCAAAACGGTTAAGATTTCCTCTAATGAAGTTTGCTTTGCTATCAGCGATGTTCTGATGGAAATCATTCAGACCATTAAACAAGTCTTAAGAGAGACGCCGCCAGAATTATCTGCCGATGTTATTGATAAAGGCATTGTTTTATCTGGTGGAGGAGCCCTGCTGCGCAATTTCGATCAATTGATCGAGCAATCGATCGGTGTTCCTTGTTTGGTGGCGGACGAGCCCCTTTTGTGCGTGGCCCGAGGCACGGGCGTGGTGGCCGAAAACCTGGAAGTCTATAAGAAAAGTTTGATGACCAAAAAATGATGTGGGGTCACCGGAAACAATGGCAATTTTTGAGAAAATCCGTCCAGCTGGAAAAAACGAGCCACGCTTACTTGTTTTCCGGCAAAAAATTGTTGGGGAAAAAAGAAATCGCTCAGGAATTCGCCCGATTATTAAATTGTCAGAGTGAGGATTTTGACGAAAAGCCTTGCCGGAAGTGCTCTTCTTGCCGAGAAATGGAGAAAAGTTGCCATCCCGATTTCCTTTTAATCGAAAATACCGATAAAATAGAAGAAACAGAAATTAATCTGATCCGCCATCTGGGCAATTGGTTGAGCCTGAAACCCGGGTTGGGAAAGTTCAAAGTCGCCATCATTGACCAATTCCAGACTTTTTCCTTGGCGGCCCAGTCCGCCCTCCTGAAAACCCTGGAGGAGCCTAGAGGACAGACGGTTTTGATCCTCATCAGCGACTATCCGGAGTTATTGGTTCTAACCATTATTTCTCGGCTCCAGGAAATCAAATTCAACCCCTTGTCAAGCCAAGAAATTGTTGATCTTTTGCTGGCCGCGGGGGCCGATGAATCTTTGACCGATCGGATCAGCCATCTTTCTTCGGGCAAACCATTAAAGGCGAGGCGATTGTTAAACCCGGACGATTTAAAGAAAGAAGAAGAAAGAATCAAAAGATTCGCCGGAATGTTGAATCAGGATTTGGTCTTTTGGTTTCATGAGATAGAGGTCTTAACTAAAGAGAGTGATGCTTTGCCAGAGAACCTGGAAGTTTGGCTGGATTTCATCCGCTTACTCTTTTTGGTCAAAATGGGCGTTGTCAAAAAGGGAAACCTGGATCAGAACCAGCAAAAATTATTTGGGAAAGCCGAAAGTATCCCGGCCTCAAAATTGAAGAGCCTGCTTTTCTCCCTAGACAAGACGAATTATCTTTTGTCGAGAAGTAACGTCAATCCGAGACTGGCCATAGAAAATTCAATCCTAGAATTGTTTTGATTATATCATGACCTACCAAGATATCCTTAAAAGAATCACCCCGGAATTAGAAGAATTAATTGGCCATCTCTGGGAAGAAATGATTAAGATGAGAACGGGCCGGGCCGATCCTTCCCTTATTGCCGACATCAAGGTGAACTGTTTCGGTCAGGAGTTTTCCCTAAAGCAGCTAAGCGTCATTTCCTCGGCCGGTGCCAAAGAAATTATGATCCAGCCTTGGGATAATTCCTACATTGAGCCGATTCTCGCCTCCTTGTCTAGATCTTCACTGGGTTCAGGGATGATGGCGGAAAAAAATCTGATTCGTCTTTCCTTGTCGCCATTGACCGAGGAATACCGTAAAAACTTCTTGAGGATTCTCTCTGAGAGAGCCGAAGAACAGAGAATTATGATCAGAAAGATTCGGGATCGTGCCTGGAAAGAGATTCAGGACGGAGAAAAGGAAGGAACGATTCGCGAAGACGACAAGTTCCGGGGCAAGGAAGAATTGGATAAATTAGTTAAAAAGTATAACGAGAAGA
>MHTO01000022.1 GCA_001823105.1 Candidatus Wildermuthbacteria bacterium GWA2_46_15
ACTCTCCCTCAATAGAAAAAATAGAGATTCTGAGACAATTTAAGGCGCATCGAGCTAAGCTCTATTATCTTAGAACGGCCAAGGGCAAAAGAGCTAAGCTCAAAGAAGTCTAAATGCGCGCGGGTGCTGTAACCGAAATCTTATAAAGTAATGGTAGACGCGGTATGATTGAGTAATGGGAAAAATGGGAGCAAAACCGCAAAAACAAGTTTCAACAGATTGGAGTCAGAAATTAGCATACGCCATTGGCCTGATTGCTACTGACGGTTGTTTGTCTGGAGACGGACGACATATTAATTTTACGTCAAAAGATAAAAGTTTAGTTAGAACATTTAAAGATTGCTTAGGGCTAAAGAATGTCATTGGCAAAAAGGCGGGCGGATACGCCAATAAATCTAATTGCTACCGGGTACAATTTGGAGACGTAAACTTTTATAAATGGCTGGTTGGGATTGGACTATCTCCTCGCAAATCTAAAACTATCGGGGAATTAAAAATCCCCAATCGTTATTTCTTCGATTTCCTCCGTGGTTCTTTCGACGGCGACGGAAGTTGTTACAGCTACTGGGATCCGCGATGGAAAAGCAGTTTTATGTTCTACTTTACTTTGAATTCGGCAAGCTTGTCTCATCTCCAATGGTTAAGAAATAAGCTAAAAAATCTCTCTGGGATAAAAGGCTATATCTCCAGTGGTGGGAAAAGAGGAACATGGTACTTAAGATATGCGAAAAAAGAAACAAGAAAGGTAATAAAAAAAATATATTACGAAAAAAATTTACCACATTTAGAACGAAAATACAAAAAACTGAGTAGCATCTTAAAACAAGACGGGGTTAAATAGGCCCAGGTGGCGGAATCGGTATACGCGTGCGTTCGAGGGGCGCATGCCGCAAGGCTTGCGGGTTCAAATCCCGCCCTGGGCACCGTACGAATAATAACCTTTGAACGGTTTTGTGACCGGATTATTCTGAATTATGGCGGTTACGACATATCGGGCAATCCTGCCCGCTATAGCGAGTACGATATATTAAGTGCTTTGCTTACTATGAACCAGGAAAGGAAAAAAGTTCTTTTGAACCGCCTAGGGAAATATTTAGTTCAGTCGCGAGAAAATGCCGACCGCTCCCAAAAAACGCTGCAATATTATGCCGAGCAGGCGCTCAGCAGCTGGTCAATCGCCGGAGAGAGGAAGCACGCGGAAACAGAACTAAAGTTGACTCAAGGCCTGCTCGAAAAAGCGCAAATGATTCGCCGGGAAGTGACGGCTTCGTCAGAAGCGAGCCTCGTCAGGGTTTTCCCTCCGTGTTTCGTCGTCATCGAGCTCGAAGGCAACAAAAAGAAAGAAAATCGATTCTACTTCCTAGAAGTGGGGTCCCAAATTCCCGGCCTCAAGATGATCAGCCCGTCTTCGCCCCTCGGCCAAGCCATTTTAAACAAGAGGGTCGGTGAACATTTTTCGTGCGAGGTAGAAACGGCGACCATATCGGGAACAATTAAAAAGATCGAATGAACCGGCTCGGACGGTTAGCTCAATGGCAGAGCACTGCGTTTACATCGCAGGAGTTATAGGTTCGAATCCTATACCGTCCACTCCGTTGAAAAAACAAACGTTTTTCGCTAGACTAAAACCAGGCCGCGGTAGCTCAGGTAGTAGTAGCGTCTCTCTGAAAAAGAGAAGGTCGTCAGTGCAAGTCTGACCCGCGGCACTATTTTATGCGGGTGTAGCACAATGGTAGTGCATCTGGTTGCCAATCAGAGCACGTGGGTTCGATTCCCATCACCCGCTCCAGCCCTTGACAAAGACCAGAAAGAGGCATAGGATGGTCAAATCCCCCTGTAGGGGGATTTAATATGGACTCTAAGTACAAGCGTTGCTTTTCCCCTTCGGGGAAAGCTAAAATCACTCTCTTGGGGACTTTGATAGCCATGCTTTCCCTGCCCATTTTACCGGTTTTTGCCCCCTCCAGCTCCTTGGCCGAGGCCGAGGCCGATTTTTCCGTGCCCTCAATCGCCGCCACCGCCATCCCCGAAACTCCTTTAATCCAGGAAAATTCATTCTTGCCGGCCAGCCGCCATTACTCGCCCAAGGCAGAATTAACGGTTTTAGAGAAGATTGACGTCGTCGTCACGGCCTATTCCAGCTCTGTCTGGGAGACCGACGACACGCCCTATCTAACCGCCGCCAATACTCTGACCCGCGACGGCGTCGTCGCCAGCAATCTCTTGCCGTTTGGCACCAAAATCAGGATTCCCGAACTGTTTGGAGAAAAAATCTTTGCAGTTGAGGATAGAATGAACCAAAGAATCGGCGACTTCCAGATTGATATTTGGTTTCCGTCCTCTTGGCAGGCTAAGCAGTTCGGCCTCAAATACACCTATATTGAAACGGTAAAGTAGGCCCAAGAATAACGATAACCACCCCTCTGACGGGGTGGTTTTGATTTATAGGTAATGCCCAGGGTGGGAGTCGAACCCACATGAGCTAAAGCTCGCGACATTTTAAGTGTCGAATGTCTACCATTTCATCACCTGGGCGCAAATTATCATTCTTGTGAGGCCTGGGCGGGAATTGCACCCACGTATAGCGCTTTTGCAGAGCGCTGCCTTACTGCTTGGCTACCAGGCCGACTAGTCTTTTGATATCACCCTTTAGACTCTTTTTCAACTGGGTCTTCCTTGGTTTTTGCCAACAGCTCTTCAACTCGGCCCGCCACCAGGGTTTCTTTCTCCCAGCGGAAAATCAAACGGGGGACCGGCCGCATCTCCAACTTTCTGTTCAATTTTTGCTGGAGAAAATAGATCTGAGCCTCGAGTATCTTTAAAACAGACGGCGCCAGTTTTTCCGGAAAAACACTGATGAAAACCTTGGCGATACTCAGATTCGGAGCCGTCTCAACCCGGGTAATGGTCACTAGAGCGTGGTTGGGAAACTCGGCCTCTCTCAAAAGGATTTGGCCGAATTCCTTCTTGATAATCTGATTAAGTCTCGGTAAGCGGTTGGACATGATTTTAAAGCTCGGCCTTGTGTCTTTCTTCCTCAAAGGCTTCGAGGATATCTTCTTCTTCAATCTTCACCTCGCCCTCAAAGAGAATCCCGCATTCTCGGCCTCGAGAAGCCTGAAAAACTTCTTTTTTGTTCTCCTGGAGAGAAATAATCTTGCCCCGACCAACATTTTGATCTTTCCTCCAAACCTCAAGCTTTGATCCCTTTTTTATCTCTCCCTCGATGATTTTGCCACCGATGATCTGGCGGTTTTTCTCGTTGAGAAAAAGAGCCAAAACCTTTAACTTGCCTAGTATCTTTTTCTCCACTTCGGGCTGTAGTAAGTTCTCCATCACCTGCCTAACCCCCTGGGCCAGAGTATAAATAATATCAAAAGACAAAATCCTGACCTTCGCTCGCTCTTTCAAAATGGTGGCAGTCAGGTTCACTTTAACCCTAAACCCCAAAATGGCCGCCTTGCTGGCCTCGGCTAATTTAACATCGCTTTCGTTGATCTCGCCCACTTCTTTTCCCAGGATCCGCAAAATGACCTTTTCCTGAGGCAAACCGCTCAGGACTTCTTCGATCGCTTCTAAGGATCCCGAAACATCGGCTTTCAGGATCAGGTTTAAAACCTTTTTACCTTCTTCGATAAAAATGACTTGGCCTTCGCCGGATTTCTTTTCTTTCTTCTGTAAATAGACTCGGGCCTCTTCCATGGTCGGAAAGACGCTGATTTTATCGCCCACTTGAGGCACTCCTTCCAGGCCCAGGACGACCACCGGCATTGAAGGCAAGGCAATAGTGAGGGGCTGATGGCGAAAATCCTCCATATTTTTAATCTTGCCACCGGCCGTGGAAGTGGCGATGATATCGCCGATTCCCAGGCTTCCGTCTCGTAACAATAAAGTCGCCAATGGGCCCTTTAGATTATCCAGGTAAGCTTCAATGACGACTCCCTCAGCCGCCTGACTCGGATCGCCCTTGAGATTCTCCATCTCGGCGATCAAGAGGATGAGCTCTAAAAGATTATCCAGGCCCTGGCCCGTCTTGGCCGAAACCTCAACAGCAGGAATCTGACCGCCAAAGGATTCAACCGAGATTCCTTCTTTGATTAACTCTTGCTTGATTCTCTCGGGATTGGCGCCGGGCAAATCAATCTTGTTCAGGGCGACGATCAAGCCAATGCCCGATTTTTTGATATGACCAATGGCTTCTTTGGTCTGCGGTTGGATTCCAGAAACGCTATCGATGACCAAAATGGCAATATCGGCCACCTTGGCTCCCCGAGATCTCATGGCCGAAAAAGCTTCGTGGCCGGGCGTATCGATGAAAGTGATCTTTTTTTCATTGAACTCCACTTCATAAGCGCCGACGTGCTGGGTGATACCGCCGGATTCTTTTTCCGCCACGTGTGATTTTCTCACGGCATCAAGAAGAGAAGTTTTGCCCGAATCGACGTGGCCTAAAACGACCACTATGGGCGGTCTTGGTATAGTTAAAATGTTTTCTTTTTGTTTGTCTTTTTCAACCATACTCTTTTCGTAATCGCTAGTTCTAAATTTTCAATTTTCAAGTACCAATTTTCAATCAACCCCCAATTAGTTAATTTTCAAACACGTCGTAATTGAAAATTTGGTCATTGAAAATTCATTGGAAATTGAAAATTGTAAATTGAAAATTAAGAACCTTTAGCTTTTTCTATTGCTTGTTTCTCTTCCTCTGACAAGGGGTAACTGGACTGCCCTTTTTCAACGGTCTTGGCATAAACCCGGTTTCCTTCCCGGGAAAACAAAGAGGTGATGACAATCCCATCGTTGTTTTCGTCGAGCAAGGCCAAAGAAAAACTTTGGTCTCCGCCCACGCCCAAGAAAGGATTATATCTAATAAAACCAACTTTCTTAAAGAAAAGCCGGCTTTGGGCTTTCAGCTCCTCTAACTCCCGGGAAAGCTCGCCAAGGTTCACTTCTAAAATCTTCAGTTTTTTAAGAACGCCTTCTAAATTTTCCGGCTCTTTTTTATTTTTTCTGAAAAGATTGAACATATGAAAATTATCTAAAATGTTTTACGCTGCGGAGGAGGTGGGGCTCGAACCCACAAGCCCTTGCGGGCACCGCATTTCGAGTGCGGCGGAATGCCAATTATCCGACTCCTCCCCGCCTATGATGTGGACCCGCGGGGAGTCGAACCCCGAACTTATCCATGCCATGGATACGTGTTGCCATTATACCACGGGCCCCTATTTCAATTGAAAATTATACCAGATTTACGGCATTTTACAATGCCTGAATATTTCTACTCTTTCGTTAATTGATGAGTTAACTCACGATTGCAGCTTAACTTATTAATTTTGTTTTGGCATAATCATACTAACGATCGTTCGTCTTTTATGCCAAAAACGGAGGAGACCGAATCTCCTCCGTTTTTAATTTTTGAGTGGAACGACTGTGCCCCCAGAAGGAATTGAACCTTCATCCCAGGTTTAGGAAACCCGTGCTCTATCCGTTAAACTATGGGGGCAAAAGCTACACTCAAATTACAACAATCTTTGCTTGGAGTAAAGGCAAATTTCTGCTAAAATATAGATATGCCAACTGATTTAGAGGTTATCAAAGCCATCAAAAAAGCCTTGCCGGCCGTGGTCAGCATCGTCGGCGACCAGCCGTTACCCCGAAAAAAGAATGAGCCGTCTCAATTCTGGGGATTGATCGAGGACAAAAACACGCCTCTGGCTTTTTCTCTGGAACTGAAAAAACAGGGCCGCAAGATCAGCTCCGGTTCCGGCTTCATTATTGATTCTGACGGCCTTGTCGCCACCAACAGCCATTTGATTTCACCCCTGGTGGAAGAATATCGCGTCATTATGAATTCTGGCGAAGAATTCGAGGCCAAGATTTTTGCCACCGACTTTCTAAATGATTTGGTCTTTATGAAGATTCGGGCCAAGCAACTTCCCATTATTAATCTGGGCGACTCCTCAAAATTAGAATTGGGGCAAACGGCCATTGCCATTGGCACGGCCCTGGGGGAATTCCAAAGCTCGGTTTCGGTCGGCGTTGTCTCCGGCCTCAGTCGTTTTATCTCGGCCAAGAGCATGATCTCAGGCAAGGTTTCCAAATTGAGAGGGCTGATTCAGACCGATGCCGCCATTAACCCCGGCAATTCGGGCGGCCCCTTGATTGATCTCTTTGGCCGGGCCATTGGCGTCAACACCGCTCTCGTCTTTGGCGCCGAAAACATTGGTTTTGCCATTCCCATCAATCATCTCAAAGAAGATTTGCTCGAGATCAAAAAGTATGGGCGAATCCGTCGGCCTTTCTTGGGCGTCCGCTATCTTTTATTGAATAAACAGCTGGAAGAAAGAAATAAACTGCCGGTCGATTACGGCGCCCTGGTTGTCTCCGAAGAGCTGCCCGATGATCGGGCTGTTATTCCCGGCAGTCCGGCGGAAAAAGCCGGTCTAAAAGAGTTTGATATTATCCTCGAGTGCCAGGACAAGAAAATCACCACCAAAAAACCTTTGGAGGATATATTAAGAACGCTGGAGCCCGGAAAAGAAATCGGCCTAAAAGTCCTCCGCCAAGGGAAAGAAATCTTTTTAAAAACAATGCTTGAAGAAAAAAACTGATAGAAAAAACAGCTAAGAAGAGCTGTTTTTTCTTTTTAGGGAGACCGACGGGATTTGCACCCGCGCTGAGAGTTCCACAAACTCTAGTGCTGCTGCTACACCACGGCCTCCATTTTCATTCTGTGCCCCCACCAGGAATCGGACCTGGATCTTCTGCTTAGAAGGCAATTGCTCTATCCGTTGAGCTATGGGGGCTTAAAAATCAAAGTAACCCTAGCACAATCCGTCTCTATTTTCAAGATTATTCTCCTTTCGGCGAAAAAAGATCCGGATAATCAAGGCCGTCGGCGGCTTCAAGTTTCCGCTGACGGCTTTGCCAATTTCGCAAAATTTTTTCCAGCGCCGGCTCATCAAGAACGGGTAATTCCGACGAAACGGGCAATGCTTGACGCGATATCAAAACAACGAATTTCAAGAAAAACAAAGCGCCGATAACAACGGCCAGAATAATCATGACCACGAAGAAGGGAAAAACCCTTTCGCCGATCGTCCAGGGAAATCTTTTCAGGAAGAACAGAAAACCCCTGATCTTTTCCTTGAAACTTTTGAGTTTTTCCTTTATCGTCATCGCTATTTGGTGTAAGTTCTAATACTAAAAGTCGCCTCGACTAGGTCGGCTGTTCCCGCGGGCGTCTTGGCTTTTTTCAAATTGAAGTCAAAGATTTCCATCAGATAGGGGCCATTCTCTAGTTTCTCCAGAAAACGTAAAAAGTTTTTCGACTCGCCCTGGGCAGAAACCTGAAAAATCATCGAGCCCCAAACATCCTTCTTTGACCTTTGGGGAAGGCTCGGGTTAATCTTGATTGATAAATTCTGGGAAATGCCCTCGAAAAAACTCAAAAAGTCCACCGGCGCCTCCTTGTCGACAAAAATCATGTCCAGCGTTTTTATCTCCGATAAATGAGCGCGGTAATCTTTGTTCAGTTTGATGAAATTTTCTTCTTGCTCCTGAAGCGAAAATTGGGTCTTTTTAAGAGAGGAAAGAATTTCCACGTCGCGAATAATCGTTCTCAAAGAAAGGGAAACGATGAGCAAAATCAAGCCCAGGTCGATCAGGCCGAAAACAAGATTCAGGAAATATTTCTTTCTGGTCATTTGAGCTCAAAACTTAAGTAAAAATCGACGTTGGTTGAAGAAACCCAGTTCCCGGGAGGAAAATCAACTTTATCAAATTTCGGATCGGCCTCCAGACTCTTCTTGAAATCTAAAAGTTTTTCTCTAGTTGGAGAAAACCCAACGAGATTAATTTTCTCTTGGCCCAAATCTTTAACGAAGGAAAAGCTGGTGATGTAGCTGCCCGTCGGCAGCTTCTGGAAGACTTCCTCCAGCCCATCGGTTAAATAGACTTGCTCCTCATAGAAAGACTCAACCTGTCCGAATTTTTCATTGAGTGCTTTTATCTCCTGCTGAAAACTGAGGATGGCTGTCGTGTCGACTTCTTTTCCTCTTTGAGAAATCGCGATCTTCTCTGAATCAATCTCACCGCCCAGATAAACTTGGATTGAGAAAAAAACGAGTAAGACGGAAATCAAAAAAAACAAAAGGCCGATTTCAAAAATCAAAGCCAGCTTTAATTTTTTTCTAATTAAAATATCTTTTTTTTCTTGAGCGGGAAGTAAGTTGATCATTTTATTAATCATCGGCCGTCATGATGCCGCGGAGAGCCAAACCCAGGGCGTTGGTATAGGATAGCGACCGCCGGAGATAAGCTTCCGGAACTCTTTCTTGCGGATCGTCCAGAACATTAACCCAAGGATTACCCAAAACGACCGGGAGGCTTAATTCTCTCGTCAGGTAACGATCCAGGCCCTTGAGATTAGCTCCACCCCCGGAAAGCAAAACCCTTTTTACCTCATGCCGGCTCGGCGACGAATGCTCATGACTGGCGTGAGAATAATAGAAATCAAGAAAATTTTTGATCTCAGAAACCAGTTGAGAAAGAGCCGGCTCCAAAATCTGAATAACCCGGTGATCTTCGAGGATCTCTTTTTCTAACTCCGAGTCACCGGTCTTTTCCTCGAGCCTGACTTTAGTTTTAGCTTCCAACCCATAGTTAACTTTGATCCTTTCGGCTTCGACGGAACTGATGCCCAGCTTTGAGGCCAGGGCCTCGGTCAAGTCAGATGAGGAAGTTAAAAAAGAGCTGGTGAATCTGATCGATCGGCCTGAAAAAACAATCAAACCCGTCCGCGTCGCGCCAAAGTCTATTAAAAGAACGGGGTTGGGGGTAATCCCGTTTTTGATCAAGGCCCGGCTGGTTGATGACGACTCGATCTCCAGAGCGCAAGGCCTCAAAGACGCCGCCTTTAGGACCCGGATGTAGGGATCGACAATCTTCTGAGGAATGGCGGCTAAGAGAATATCAAAGTGGTCTAAATGATTAACCAATGGCTCAATCACCTCAAAACCCAGGCAAGATTCTTTGACCGGAACCGGGATATGATTTTCCGCTTCAAAAAGAATGGCTTTTTCCAGTTCCTCGGGATTCATTTTCGGGAACTGAATCATCCGCAAGAAGGCCTTCTCCTCGGGCAATGAAACAATCACTTCTTCTGTCTTTATCTTTTCTCCCCGAACTTGAGAAAGGGCCTGATGGATGATTTTAGCCAGGGCTTCTTCATTTTTAATCTCGCCGCCTTCAACAACGCCCCGGGGAATCTCGGCTTCGCCGAAAGAAGCTAAATCGAATTCCGCTCCTTTTCGTTTGAGCTTGACGATCTTCAAAGAAGAATCAGAGATATCGATTCCGAAAGCCGTCGGTTTTAGGGTCAAAGGTTCTAACATCTTCATCTTTTTTTATTATACCTGACCTATTCTTCCTGCCAACCAATAACCTCGTATTGGGCGCCAATGGTTGGCGTTAAGGGAGGAGACTGGTAAAGCAAATTGACGTCGACGGCGCTTTCTCGCTTCAAGTAGCCGGAAACAATGACCGAACCCGAGATCCATTGAGTGCCCACCCGGCCATTGCTGCCAATCGAACCGACAATCTCCAGTTTTTCCCGGAGATTGTTGGGATAATGATTCCGGGAGAATCTTCCTTTCTGGGCCAGAAAAATACCTTTGAGTTCCAGCTGGTCAGGCGACTGCGGGCCGATGAGAATATTTCTTTCGGCCATCAGGGTCAAGCCGTCTGAGCCGTCATTAACGGTGTAATTAAGATTGGTGGCCAAAACCGCATCCGTATCCAGGTTGGGATTGATGAGATTGGCCGAAGCCACCGTCACCTTGCCCTTGACGGTTCCTTCGGGCCAAAGGTTGTCTTCGACAAAGATTAAAGAACAACTGGAAGGAACGGGCAAGGTCTGGTAGAGGTATTGGTTGCTGATGGTAAAATAGTCGTAATGCCAACCTTCTTCCAGGCTGTAGGCATAGGTGGAAGAAAGACCGGTGATGATCCAGATTTCCACCTGGCCCTGGCTGGTAAACTTCAGGCGGTAACCCTTGCCCTGAGAATTAATATTGACCGAGGGTTGAAGATAAATGCCGCCCGACTGAGCCGCCAATTTCATCTGCGACAGATCAATCGTTATGCCGTCAAAGTCAAAAGAGGGCACCGGATAACTAAAGAGATTGGGATTGCTGTTCTGGGTGGTGGTAAAGACGCCGGGGCAAACGCAGCTTGATCCCTGAGTCCAACAACCAGAGCTCGTGGGACAGGCAGAGCAACCAAACGAAACGGTACAGATCCAGCTTTGCTTGGCCGAGGTCATCAAAGACTGGTTTTCTCCGTCCATGCGGACACCGCCGTTAGAATGATAAGGACCGCGGATTTCGTGATCACCGCCAATCCAGACATTGTCGTTCAGGATATAAGAATATTTGGCCAGCGACGCTTGGCCGTAAAAAACCTTGATCTTTCTTTTGAGCTGAGGGTATTTTAATGTCCAACCCTCGCTTCGGGCCTCGCCGTAAATCGTTTGGCCGCAAGTAAGGCTGGAATTGGCCTGAAGAGAAAATTTGCCCAGAAGATTTCCTCCGGGATCAAAATAATCTCTTTCTCCCTGACAGGCGGACACCAGGCCGTGATTAAGGCACCAGCGATAGAAATCTATTCCTGCTTCGGCTATCTCCAGAGACTCGGCCGCAGCCGCTTTTTGAGCGCTTTGCCGGAGCTGTAAGAGAATAAAACCCAGCAACCCCGACAGCATTAATAAAAACAGGGCGCCGAAAACCAGGGCGTAGGTAACAATCATTCCTTTTGTTTTTGTAGTTGACATCATCTACGGCACGGTTTTTAGATTGCGCAGTTCGACAAAAGACTCCAGCTCAAAATCCTCCGGCGGCCGGTCGGGATTGGCATTGATAATCAAATAAACCTTCATTAATTTGGTGTCCTTGAGCCGGGCGGGATAAATAGTGATTTTGTTGTTATTGACATCAAAATATTCAAAGATGGGCGGGGCGTTCCGAACGTAATAGCTGAGGTTTTTAACTTCTTCTTGGCCGAGAGGATAAGCAGGCGGCGTACCAATGGGCTTAGTCACTCCTTTTTTAAATTCATTGCCCAAACCAATTAATTCTTCGGTCCAGGAAAGAATAAACCTGGCTTTCATGGCATGATTCGGGTTCTGCCAGTTGCAGGCTGGATCAACCTGGTTGGTGGCATCGGCTAAAAACTGAAGGGAGTTATCCGTGGCCAAGGTGGTCACGTCATAAGTCGTCGTTCCCTGCCAAGTCGAGGCGCAATCAGAGCATTGTGTTTGGCAAAGATTTCCCAGTTTTTGGCCATCGGCGAAAATTTCCGCGTATTCGTTGGAAGCGCCGAAATCTCCTTCGATTGAGATCTGAACCTGCGCCGTTTTTATCGTTCCCTGCAAGAAATTGGAAAAACTGACGCTGCAGGAACCGCCCTTGCTAAAAACAACGCATTCTTTGGTTGAACTGCCCGAGCTCACTTCGCCCAAAAAATACCGGACTCGTTCGGTTTTGCCGTCATTGTCAATGTCGCTGTAAAAAACGAATTCCTTGTCCTCGGCTTTTTCAATCGGGTAGGAACCGTCATCGCCTTGTTTGGCCTGACGAATTTCCCGGGTCATCGTCTCAATGCCTTTTCTGGCCTCATCAATGGCCACGGATTGCTCGTAGGTATAGCCATAGATCCGGTAGCTTAAAACGATAAAGCTCATGAGAGCGCCAGAAGCCAAAGTAAAAACCACAATGGCCACCAGGGTTTCCACGAGGGTGAAGCCCGTCTTGTACTCGAATCTTGGTTGAATCATGGTTATTCAATCTGTTCCAGCGTCACGATTTTCGTCTGGTCGCCCGCCACCGAAACCGGAGTCGTCAGAGTGGAATAGCCGGGCGCCGCCACTTCTAGGTTATAAGTGGCGGACTGAAGGGGAAGGAAATAGGCCTGACCCTTCTCGTTGGTGTAAAGAGTTGAGTCGTAACCCAGCTGGGTATTGGTCAGCCTCGCCTGGGCGGCAAAAATGGGCTCCAGGGTCAGATTGTTTTGACTGGTCAGTAAAAGAGAGGTTTGCGCTTTCAGATAAAGCTTAACTTGAAAAGCCGTGTTCGGGGCCAAGCCCATCGGCTGCGGCTCGGGCTCCGTGGCGATCAGGTCGAGCGAGCTGCCGGGATTAATGGAAAAATAATAATTATCCCATTCAAAAGCCGAAAGAGTGAACGTGCCGGAACCGTCAGAAACGTGGTCTGAGGAATACTTAAAAACCGGTTCTTCCAAAGCATTACGGCCGATAATTTTTTCTCCTCTTAAATGAAAGGGTATCCAGGGGGCGGCCGTCGCTTCGGAAGTTTTCCACGAAACCTGCCAGTCGGAAAGAATCGGCGTTAGGCTCGGGTCCGGAGTCGAAAAATCTCCGCGGATTCTTAATTCAGGATAAGTGGTTTTGTCTAAGTTCTTTAAATTGACGGGAGAAACCTCAAAACCAGATTCGTTGCCGGGTAGATCACGGTCCGGAACAATTAGCCAGTTTTCTCCTTGGAGATAAAGAAGACGGTAAAGAATCCGGGTCGTTTCCGGTTCTGAATCCGAAAAGGAGAGGTTGTCCCAGGCAATCATGTTTTCTGGAGTGATCGTGGTTGAAATCAAATAGCCCGAGCTTTGATAAGTGGCTAAACTAACCCGGCCCTCAGCTAAAGAAAGTTGAAAGATCTGAAAAATCTTGCTCTCGTTTAAAAAAGAGTCGTAAAACGAGGCCGACCCCCAAGCCGAAAGGGTCAGCACCGCCATCGTACTCAAGCGATCGACGTTAAGACTCAAGGGAATTAATTCGCCTTCCAGAACAATGGGGTGGGGTTTTTCCGGAGTCGTCACCTCCTCGGTCCCGAAAGTCCGCTCCTGGCTGTAGCCGGTCTTAGAAACCACGACCTTGTAACTGGCCGGACTCAGTGAAAAATAATGCTTACCGCTGAAGGGAGTGGCGCTTTTAATGACTTGGTTGGTCGCCTGGTCCTTCACTTCTATCAGGGGCGAAGGAACCATGGCGCCCGCGGCGTCAAAAACCGAAACCTGAAGAATGCCGCCGGTCTCTGAGCACTCTTCGGCCAGAGAAGCGGGCGCCATATCCGTAATCAAAGCGACCTGGCCCGAAAACCGGCCCGACCAAGAAACTTTTATCTCCACTTTTTTGTAATCATTGGGGCAATCGTCGGCCGGAGAAACAATGCCGTCTAGGGCATCAACGACATAGTCAACCCTTCTTTCGACCTGATAATCAACGTTGTTTTGCCGACTGGCGGAAAACTGAGACAGACTGCCCGAAGGAAAACCGCCGACAATCCCGACGGAACCGTAGGGAAGGTTTCTGATTTTTTCGATTTCACCGTTGGCCAGCTGCGTCGCCACGATCTTGTTGCGGCTTTGGATAATGACTTTCAATCCCAGTTGATAAGCGCCGAAAATACCCAAAAAGACAACCAGGGTCAAAAAAATTCCCACCATCGTTTCAATTAAGGTCAGGCCTTTTTGAGAAAATAACTTTTTCATTTAGATGGCTTCCAGCATGGAATACATCGGCTGGATCATGGAGATGGCAAAAAAGCCGACGGCGCCGCCCACGGCCAACATCAGCAAGGGCTCGATCAAAGAAGCCAAATTTTTCGTCGTGTTGGCCACTTCGTCTTCCAGGAAAGTGGCCAGCTGATCCAAAACCTGAGACGTTTCTCCGGTTTCTTCTCCCACCTCGATCATCTGAACGACGATCGGCAGATAGAGGTTCTCGTATGGTTTAAGAGAGTCCGAAAGTTTAGCGCCTTTCCTGACCTTTTCCGCCGCCTCCAGCAACGATTCGCGGAAATAGATATTGCCCAGGGTGCCGGCGATAATTTCAAGAGATCTAACTAAAGGGACGCCCGAACCGATCAAAGAACCAAGCGTTCGGGTAAAGTTGGCGGCGCTGGTTTCTTTGACCAATTGGGAAAGAACCGGAATTTTTAAGAAGATTTTATCAAAAAACTGCTTACCCGCCCGGGTCCGGAGAATCCCGCGCAGCGAGAAAACCAGAGCCAGAATGATCAAGGGCAAGAGATACCACCGAGTCTGTAAAAAGACGCCCAGGCCGATGACGATCTTGGTGGTCAAGGGCAAAGGTAATTCTAATTCGGCAAAGGTCTCGGCCAACTGAGGCACAACAATGATGAGCATTAAAAACCCGATGCCGATCATGGCCGAGATGACCACCAAGGGATAAACCATGGCGCCGATGATTTTGGATCTTAATTCTTGCTGCTTTTCCAGTTGCTGGCAAAGATTATTCAAAACCTGCTCTAAGGTCCCGGATTCCTCCCCGACCTTGATCATGTTCTGAAAAATCTCGGGGAAGATATCCGGATACTCCCGCAGGCTTTCCGAAAGGCTCTGGCCGTGAATTATCTTTTCTTCGATCTCGGTCAGGGCTTTTTTAAGCTGTTTGTTCCGGGCCTGAACGGCCAAAGTATCGAGCGCCCGAGGCAGAGAAACTCCGGCCGAGGTCATGACGCGGAGATTACGGATAAAAAAGACTTTATCGGAAATGCCGACGCCTCGATTGAAAGAAAAAATAGATCTCTTATTCTTTTGAGAAAGTTCCTCGGCTTTAAAAGAAATCAAAAATAACCCTTCTTGGCGCAGGGCGCTGGCTAATTCCTGTTCGTCTTTGGCCTCAAAAAACCCTGGTCTAGTGACGCCCTGTTGAGATTTGGCGGTGTAAGAATAACGCATCTAATTTTACTCAATAATGACTCTCAAGATTTCTTCCACCGAGGTTAGTCCCTGGGCCGCCTTGATAAATCCGTCTTCAGTCATGGTCATCATGCCCTCCTTTTGTGCCTGGGCCTGAATTTGGTCTGCCGTGGCTTCTTTGACGATTAGTTCTTTGATGGCAGAACTGACGGCTAAAACTTCATAGATGCCCACCCGACCGCGATAGCCTTCGGGGCATTCTTTGGAAGACTTGGGTCGATAAAAATTAATATCTTCCCAGGCGTCTTGAGGCTTGACGATTTTTTCTTCTTTAAGAACGGTTAAGATTTTTTCTAAATTGCAGTATTTGGCGATGTTTTTTAATTCCGAGGGTTTGAATTTGTAAGCCGCTTTGTCGTCGGTTAAGCGGCGAACCAATCTCTGGGCCAGGATGACGTTCAGGGTCGAAGAAATCAAAAAGGGCTCAACCTTCATATCAATCAAACGGGGGATGGATCCGGCCGCCGAATTGGTGTGAATGGTCGAAAGAACCAGGTGACCGGTCAGAGATGCATTAATGGCCAAGCTGGCGGTTTCATTGTCTCTAATTTCACCGACCATGATGACATCTGGATCTTGTCTGACCAGAGAACGAAGGCCCGAGGCAAAGGTCAGGCCGATCTTCGGATTGACCTGGGTTTGATTCGTCCGGGGCATGCGATATTCCACCGGATCTTCAACGGTGGAAATATTGATCTCCGGGGTATTTAAAATCTCCATCATGGCGTAAAGAGTCGTGGTTTTACCCGAACCGGTCGGGCCGGTGATCAGAATCATGCCCACCGGCTTTCTTAAATTGGTTTGGATCTTTTCCAGAGCCTCGCCGCTGATGCCCAGCTCTTCCAAGGTTAAAGCCGTCGTGCTCTCGGCGAGCAACCTCATGACCACTTTTTCTCCGTCGAAGACGGGCAGGACGGAAACGCGAATAGAATATTTGTAATCTTCGGTTTCGGCTTTAAACCGGCCGTCCTGGGGCAAACGGTGTTCGTCGAGCTTTAAATTGGCTAAGACCTTAATTCTGGCGACGATGCCCGCCAGAACTCTTTTGGGTAAAATCATCGCTTCCCTCAAAATGCCGTCGATCCGATAACGCACCAAAATATCTTTTTCGAACGGTTCGATATGAATATCGGAAGCTCTTTGTAAAATGGCATGTCTTAAAAGAGTATCCACGATCTTGATAATGGGCAGATCCTGGGCCACCTTTTCTAATTCTGCGTCTTCCAAGGGCAGTTCTTCTTCCCGGGCCGACTTAATCGCGGCGGTTTCTTTCTCGACCAGGGCATCTTTATCCAGGGTCCTGGCCTGTCGGGAAATAATTTCCCCGAACTCGGCTTCCAGGCTCTGATGATACTGCCTCAAGACATTCTTGATGCCTTGAACGGTGGTCAGCCGCGGCAAAATCTTTAAATTAGCCTTCTTTTTAATGAAATCGATGGTTCCCAGATCTTCCGGATCAAGCATGGCCACTTCCAAATTATTACCCCGTCTGCGAAAGGAAACAATATTATGGGTTCGGGCAATTGGTTCCGGGATTATCTTTAAGGCCTCGGGATCAATTTTTTCTTTCTCTAAATTGACGAAGGGGATGCCCAAAATATAGGCTTCGAGCTTGGCCAGTTCTTCTTGGGTGATCAGGCCCTGAGAAATCAAAACATCGCCAATTCTTTGATTGGTTTCTCGGGCAACCTTCTCGGCTTCATTAAATTGCCCCTCCTTGAGCAGGTTGGCGTCTAAGAGAAAGGCTTTCAATTGTTGAGGTTCAACGCGCATTTTTTAATTATTCGCCCAAAGCTTTTTTAACCTTGTCGACAATCTCTCCCAAACTGTAATTGGCTTTGATCAAATAGGTGGTGGCGCCCAATTCCAAGGCGGTTTCGATGTTTTTCACATCCTCAAGATTGGTTAAGATGATGACCGGGATGTGAGACGTGGCCTCGTTTTCTTTTAATTTCTTTAGAACCTCGAGGCCGGGGAGCCGAGGCAGGATTAGATCCAGAAGGATCAAATCCGGCTTTTCGCTTTGAGCCAAGCGCAAGCCGACTTCGCCATCAACGGCGGCGACGATCTCGTAGCTCTCCGATCCCAGGGCATCGCCAAAGGTTTTTTGAAGAACCGGCTCGTCTTCGATGAAAAGTATCTTTTTAGGCATAGATTTGTAATTACTTTTTTAAGGGCAGGGTAAACCAAAAAGTTGATCCTTCACCCTCTTTTGATTTAAAGCTCAGCTTGCCGCCGGACTTTTCCACGATGGCCTTGGCGATATAGAGCCCCAGACCCGAACCCTGGGCTTGATGACGAAAGGCATTGCGACCGCGGAAAAACTTTTGGCCGATGTATTTGTAGTCATCGGGAGAAATTCCAATTCCGTTGTCAGTGACCTCAAAATAAAGATGGTTGCTTTTCCTATTAATGGTGACGCTAACAGAGCCCCGACCCTTGGTATAGCGGATGGCGTTATCTAAAAGGTTTTCTACGACTTGACCGATTTGGAAAGGATCAAAAAGGGCTTCGGGCAAGTTGTCGGCCAGCGACAACTTAACTTCGACATTGGAAGCGCGGGCCAAGGGATCTAGCCAGGCGATGGTTTTTTGGACCAATTCCGCCAAAGAAGCTTTCTCTTTTTTGAATAGAAACTCATTGCTTTCGATTCGGGAAACGGTTAAAAGATCGGAAACCAGTCCTTCCATCCGTTGACCGTTTTCTCTCAAAATCTGCAGGTAATTGGTTTGTTTTTCCGGCACCTGTTCAACTTTACCGGAAATCAAGAGATCGATGATCCATCTTAAGTTCGCCAGGGGCGCCCGGAGCTGATGGGAAACAATGCTGATGAACTCGGCCTTCAACCGAACGACCTCGGCCAGTCTTTCAAAGCTCTGGGTAATAATAAAACCGATAGTAATTAAGACCGCCGCCACGATCAGAACGATTAAAACAACCATTTCCGGGTTTTCCGAAAATCTAGAACCGATAAAATAAGTTGCCAAAGAAGAGCTGATGACAACCACGCCTAAAACCATGAACAGGAACTGCGGACACTGCCAAAGAGAAAGTCCGTATTTTTTGCATTGCTTGGCGATATTGAGAGAATCGAGAAATCCTTGTCGCATTCTTGAATTATACACCAAATCAAGATAGAGTGGAAAAGGCGGGGCGTGGTGTAATGGTAGCACGAGTGCTTTGGGAGCACTTAGTCCCAGTTCGAATCTGAGCGCCCCGACCAATAGAGACATTTGTTAAAATCAATGCAATTATGAAAATCTTAGTTTTTCTGCAAGGCACACTAATAATGCACAAAAGCGCGGTTGGTAAAACCCGCGAGGAAATTATTGAACAAGTAAAAGCTCAAAGTGAATCGGTTCGTGATTTTGGTTCATATGTTCCTATCAGCAATGCCGTGGAGAAGTTAAAGGGGTGGGCCACGCAAGGCGCAGAGATTTTTTACCTTAGCGCTCTGACCGAAGATAAAAAAGTGCGGGGCGATGAGATTGTCGGTAAAGAAGGTCTAATGGTTGATCAAGAAATTCTTGATAAATACGGATTTCCGAAAGGAGAAATTTATCATCGCCGAAAAGGGGAAAGTTATGCTCAAATAGCTGAAAAAATTGTGCCGGATGTTTTAATTGAAGACGATTGTGAAAGCATCGGCGGAGAAAAAGAAATGACCGTAACTTTCATTAAGCCAGAGATAAAAAGACGGATAAAATCAATTGTGATCAAGGAATTTGGTGGGATTGATCATCTGCCAAATGACACAAACGAATTGCTGAAATTATATTTATGAAAGCGGTGTTTTCTCTGGACAAAGGAGCTAAGCTCCTTTTAAGCTGAAACTACTTAAAAATACTTGGACCATACGGCAGAAACAATCATGACGAATTACCATTGCTATCGCTTTAATAATTAGTTGTTTTGTTCGGAGTTTGTTGACACAGATAGAGATTTTAACAAAGCTATTCCTGACTGTATTACTTAACGTATCTGAACCTAGACAAAGCGGAGTGTAGTGCAACGGCGACGCGTCCCGCCCATTGACCGGGGGATGGTGTAGCGGTCTATTGTGCTTAACCGGGTTAAGCATATGTGTAGTCCCAGTTCGAATCTGAGCGCCCCGACTAAAAAAACACCGTGGTTAGCGGCGTTTTTTCTCTCCGACGACAGCTAGCGAAATTCGGCTAACAGTTTTTCGATTGATAATTCTAAGGGTTGTTCGGCCAGAATCGCGTCTTTGTCCGGCAATAATTGTTCTTCCAGAGTCGGCCGTTCTTCTTGGTAGAAGATTCCCAAAGGAATCTTCTCTCCCCATTCAAGCGACTTTTCAAAAGCCAAAACTTTGTTTTTGGCATCGTGATTTTCCAGATTGTAAATTCTCTCTCTAAACCAAGAATAAGTATTTAAATGGTTCAAGGCAACGCAGGGTTGTAAAACATCAACTAAAGCGAAGCCCCGGTGATTGACGGCTTCAACTAAAATTTTTGTCAGTTGGGGAATATCGCCGGCAAAACCGCGGGCGACAAAACTGGCCCCGGAAGCAATTGCCAGCGCCAGCGGATTAAATGGTTGGTCAAAAACGCCTTCGGGGGTTGACCTGGTTTTTGCGCCTTTGTCGGAAGTCGGCGAAGGTTGGCCAACCGTCAAAGAATACAATTGATTGTTATGCAAAACACAAGTAATGTCGGGGTTTCTTCTGGACGCATGGATCAGATGATTGCCGCCTTCGCCCAGTTGATCGCCGTCGCCGACGATGGCCATGACTTTAAGGCTTTTGTTGGCAATTTTCGCCCCGGTCGCCAATGGCAAAGCCCGGCCATGAACCCCCTCAAAGCCATAGGTTTTTAAATAATTAATCATGTGGCCGTGGCAGCCAATGCCATAAACAGAGAAAATCTGATCGGGTCGCAAACCCATTTCAATGAAAGCGTTTTTTAAAGCCGCCCAAATGCCAAAATTACCGCAACCCAAGCACCAGGTGATTTTCTGATTGGTCTTAAATTCGTCTTCTATCGCCATATATCACATTTAGTACGATCGTACTAAAAGTTGTTATTTTATTTTAACTAAAGTTTCGATTCTTTTTACAATCTCTTCCGGCATAATCGGCCGGCCATCATAGTTTAACAGCAGATTTTCGATTTTGATGCCGGTCTTTTCTCTAATTAGTCCGGCGGCTTGACCGGCAATGTTTTGCTCAATCATTAAAATTTGCTGACTGTTTCGCAAAAAACTTTCAACTGCTTCTGCCGGGAAAGGATTTAAATAATTGAGGTGCAAAAATCGGGTTTCAACGCCTTGATCTGCTAATGTTTTTTGCGCCTCGAGAACGGCGCCTTTGGTTGACCCCCAGGAGATTAAACCCGTGGTCGCTTCCGGGAAACCATAGACCTGAGGCTGAGGCATTTCTTTTTGAAGCGTAGTCAGTTTTCTCATCCTTTTTTCCATCATCGCTTTCCGGTTATCTGAACTTTCTTCAGAAAAACCGGCCTGGTCGTGCTCATCGCTGTTAAAGATAAAAGTTTGACCGGGCCGACCGATAACCGGCCTCGGAGAGATGCCGCTTTCGGTTATTTGGTATCTTAAATAATCTTTCTTTTGATCCTCTTTTGAAAGCCGGAGGCCTTGGTTAATTTTAACCTTGCTTTCGTCGAAAGCGACGACGCTTTTTTGGCTCTCGCAAAGAAATTTATCAACCAAAATAACTACCGGTGTTTGATATTTGTCGGCCAAATTAAAAGCCTCTATCGTCTGCCAAAAACACTCTTCTTGGTCTCCGGGAGCAAGAATAATCCGCGGAAAATCATCTTGAGAAGCGTGTAAAACAAATCTTAAATCTCCTTGGCCTGACCAAGTGGGCAATCCGGTTGAAGGCCCGGGTCTTTGACCTTCAACAATAACCAATGGTACCTCGGCCATGCCAGCTAATCCGAAGGCTTCTGTCATGAGAGAGAAACCGCCGCCGGAGGTGGCGACCATTGATCGCAATCCGGCCGAAGAAGCGCCGATAGCCGAGTTAATGCCGGCAATTTCGTCTTCCGGCTGAAAATAAACCATCCCTAATTTTTTCGCCTGCGCGCTAAGATAGGAAATCATTGAATTAATCGGCGTCATCGGATAAGCAGCAAAGAATTTGCAGCCGGCCGCCACCGCCGCTAGACAAATGGCGTCATTCCCGCTCATCAAGATTTTCTTGGCCGCCTTTTTTGCTTTTAAACTGCCGGATCTCTGACTTTCGGTAAAATTCTCTTTGGCAAAATCAAAACCGGCTCGAGCCACTTTAATATTCAGATCAATAACCTCTGGTTTGGCCGAAGAAAAAATATCATGGATAGCTGATGTCAAAATTTCGAAATCCGCTCCAAGCAAAAAGATGGTGGCGCCCAAAGCGACATTATTCATCATCAGTTCTTGGCCGCCATTTTCTTGGGCGAGCTTAATCAAAGGAATCGAGAAGATATTTACTCCGGAAGGAAAACCGAAATCAACAGCCTTGTCTGAATTCAGAATGACGACGGCCCCCGGAGACAACTCTTTTCCATGAAGATCAACTGCGTTCTGGTTGAGAGCAATCAAAAGGTCCACGTCCGACCTCAGGGAGTGGATCGCCTCCTCGGCGATTCTGGCGACGAAAACATTGTGGCCGCCTCTGATCAGAGACGGATATTCGCTGGAAGCAAAGACAAAATGGCCCGATCTTAAGGCCGTCTTAGAAAGAATCAAGCCGGCCGAAGCAATGCCCTGCCCGGCTTCGCCGGCAATTTTAAAAATGAAGTCGTTCATCGATTACTTTTTTCACAAATGCCTAAATTTAAATATTTGTCTCGCAATATAAAATATCCCGATGGCATTAAAAATCAAGCCGAGCCAAAATAACTCTATCTGGTATTGACCGATCAGACCAACCAATCCCGTGGCGCCGATAACCGGCAAAATATTGGTCAAGTAATGAGCGCAACAGGAAACCATGGCCGCACCCGAAGTCGTTCCGGAAACCGCCAGAATTTTCCCGGCGTTGTCATGTTGACGGATAATTTTCTTGAGATGGATATAAAGGCCGACTTGGATACCAAAGCCGATGGCCAAGCTGACGATAAAATACCAAAAAAGACGGAACTGCAAAATGGCAAAACTCCGCCCGGAAATGAAAGAAATGATGGCGAAATAAAAAACAAGAAGCAAAACCGCGGCCAATAGACCGAATAAAAACGGTTTTAGAACATCGATTTTGATTCTCATGGAGACTACAAAGAAAGAAATTCAAAAACCTGGCCGCCCGAAACGCCCAAGACGTCAAACTTTCCGATCTTGGGCCCGGTCATCCCCGGCGCGCCCGAAGGCATGCCCGGCAGGGCAATGCCCTCAATTACCGGTTTTTCCGAAAGAAGTTTTT
>MHTO01000023.1 GCA_001823105.1 Candidatus Wildermuthbacteria bacterium GWA2_46_15
TTTGTAATCGGCGCGCCAATTCACTGACATTCATAGGCAAAAATTACTCCTTTTGGCGCAAAAAGTCAACCCGCCAAAATTTTGCGTGGCAAAACTTAGGCGGGTGTTATTTAGCTTTTTTCATTCTCAAATGCTAAAATTCACCCATGAAAAAACCTGCTGGTCGTCATTTAGGATATTGGATTGGATTGCTGTTTGTATTTTTGCTTGTTTTAGCCAACCTGCCTGCCGGACAGGCAGGCCTGCCCCAGCCCCAAGCGCAAACATTAAATGCTACCAAAAAAGTCGCTAGCATTAACCAAAAAATCGCGCTCCAAAAAACGACGACGGCTGATAAAAACTTATTTTTAGTGACGCGGGTGATTGACGGCGACACGATTGAACTGGCCGACGGCAGGCGCGTCAGATATCTTGGCATAGACACGCCCGAATCGGTTGACCCAAAAAAACCTGTGCAATGTTTGGCCCAAGCTTCCGCCGCCAAAAATAAAGAATTGGTTTTGGGAAAAAAAGTTTCTCTAATTTATGACCAGGAAAAAATAGACAAATACAGTCGCACGCTTGCCTATGTTTTTATCGGCGATGATTTTATAAATTTGGATTTAGTTGATTTAGGCCTGGCGCGCGCTTACCCCTACGCGCCGAATTTTTTGCACCGCCAAGATTTTGCCGACGCCCAAGCCCGCGCCCAGCAAAAAAAGCTCGGCCTGTGGTCGGGAGTATGTGATGATTACATCTCAACAGCTACCAGCGGAACGGCCTCCAGCAATCAGCCGCTAAATCCCAATTGCAAAATCAAAGGTAACATCAGCGCCAAAGGAGAAAAAATTTATCATTTGCCGGGCCAAAAATATTATAATCAAACCCGCGTCGATGAGGACGCGGGCGAAAAATATTTTTGTTCTGAAAGAGACGCCTCTGCCGCCGGCTGGCGCAAAAGTAACATCTGAATTATTTAATGGTTTATTTTTTCAGATTGCGGCAAATGTTTATTTAATAAACGAGCCGTGTCAGTGTCTAAACGGTTTGTTGTTCTTCCTGTCAAGAACCGTCCGGCATTATTTATAATATTTTCATAATTTTTCCAAACCGCGCAATGGTTATTAATAATTCCAATTTTTTGAAAAATGCATTCTTCGTACTCATGCCCAGACAAACCGCAAATGTAACCAACCTCATTGTTGGGATGTTGCGCATACCGACAATAAACGCAGTCGGAAAATTCTAGAGACAAACGCGCCAATGTAAAATAGTTAGCCATGAAAATATTTTCGCCGGGCGCGGAAAGGAAAGACCAATTTTCAATCTCAATCGATTCCAATCCGTGCGGTCCGACAATATGTCGAAATCTTGGCTCACCTAAATATCCTGGCATGCCTTCAAGTAAGTCAAAAATATCCTCCCAATCCCTTGCCACCAATGATAGATAGCCATCCAGGCCCGCCAGATATTGTTCGTGAGTCGTGGGAATTTGATCAAAAAGCAATATGCGTGAAATGAAATAGCCATAGCCTTGAGTCTCTGCTTTATCATCTCCTTTTTATATATAGAATTGTAAGGATCAGTTATTTAAGTGTTGTCCTTATTATAGCACTGCCAAAAACATTTTACTGTTTGCCGTCAAGGGTGTGTCACATTTGCGCCCCTGCTTAGCGGGGCTACGCGGGAATGACGAAATTAAGGAAGGAGGATATAATAAAAATAAACTCACTCTTTCACAACTTAACGAAGGACCAAGGAGGCCTAAAAACGATGACCCAGTACAGCAAACCGTCGCCCGGTTTGAACCCGGCCGAATTGAACGCGCTGGATAAAGATATTAATTACAAAGATTTTTTAACGCTCTGTCCGCACTATAATATCTTTGCCGACCAAAGGGCCAACGCGCGCTTGCCCAGCCACATTTTAACTCGCTTGTGTTGGCGCGAAATGAGGCGCGGAAAAAATTGCACGCTCAACAATAAACAACCACATCCAGAATTATGGCGCGGCCACTACCAAATCTTGACGCGAGAAAATTGCCTACAAAGTTATGGCGCGATTAATTTCAAAGGTAACCATGCCATAAATTTGCTTTTGTTTAACGACTTTGGTTTTCCCAGTTCCCTCACTCTCGGTTTTTCCGACATTGTCGCAATAATTTACCGTCCACCCACTCATTCCAAAAAGAGGTTTAAAAAATGAACGCCACAATCTAAAAACCCGCGCGCTGAAACTTTAGCCCGCGGGTTTTCTTTTATTAAATCAAACAAAATATTAGAGATTGCTTCGTCGCTCCGCTCCTCGCAATGACAATAAAGCGATGCTTGTATTCCTAAGAAGCTAAAAAGCTACAACCTGGGAAGCTCATACTATTTCTGCCACTCAATATATTGGCAACCAGTCACCATTTTTTCTTTGGCATCCCAGCCAGCCGTGGAACATTTTTTCAACCGCTTGCCGCCGTTGGTCGTGACCAAAACCAGCATCGCGCCGCAGTCCGGACATTTTTCATTCAGCTCTTCGCGTTCGCCGTTTTGCCATTCCACAAAATCGCAACCTGTGGCTTTACGCGTCTCTTTGTCCCAGCCGCCCTTGGAGCATTTTTTCATTTTCTTACCAAACTTGGTCACGGCAAAAACCAGCGGCGCCCCGCACTTTGGGCATTCTTCATCCAAAACTTTCGGTTCCACCTCCAGCCACAACACATAACCGCAACCTTCGCTTTGGCGCGTGTCTTTATTCCACACATTAGTGGAGCATCTTTTTAACTGCCGTCCGCTCTGCGTCGTCACGATGTCAGTCAACGGAGCGCCGCACTCAGGACACTTATCTTGATCTTCAGCCATAAAATATAAAAACTAATGCTAGATTTTTATTCTACTAAACTTTTCTAAAACTTGCCAGCCCTGACTTTAAATGCCCACCTCCGCCGCGCTGTGAATAATTGCTTGAGTTGTCTTCTAATATTCTTGAAAACATTAGAATACTAAGGACTGCTCCTCAAGCGAATCTAAAACCTAATATCTATAACCTAACACCTAGCTATAAGCCCATTTTCTCTTTAACTTCATTTAAAGTTTTTTCGGCAACGGCGCTTGCTTTTTTCGCGCCGGCGGATAAAATATCCGCCATCATTTTTTCATCTTTAGCAACCGCATAATATTTATTTTGAAAATCAGACAGCCACGCACTGACCTTTTCGGCCACAGCTTTTTTCAAATCGCTATATTTCAAAATTCCCGACAGGGCTTCAGCTTTCATTTTTTCAATCTCGCCCTCATCCCCGCCCGCGCCGGCCCAAATCGTAAATAAATTTTCTACGCCAGCCGATAAGTGTTTAACCTGTTTGCCACCTTCATCGGTCGTAGCGCGCATAATTTTTTTAGTCGCTTCTTCGGGCGTGTCCAACAAATATAAACAATGCGCGTCGCCGTATGACTTGCTCATTTTTTTATCCGGTTCTAGAAGCGACCGAATGCGCGCGCCAGTTTCCACCAACAATGGCTTTGGCTCCACTAATTTCAAATTGAAACGGCTGTTCATAATGCGCGCGACGGTACGCGCGTATTCCAAATGTTGCACTTGATCCTCGCCAACCGGCACGACATTGGCATTGTATAATAAAACATCGCCCGCCATTAAAACCGGATAAGATAAAAGTCCCAAGCTGGACGAATCCGCTTCGCCTTTTTGCGACTTATCCTTAAATTGCGTCATGCGGTACAGCTCGCCCAAGCTCACTTGCGTGGCCAACAACCACATCATTTCCGAATGCGCGCTGATATCTGACTGGCGAAAAATAACCGCCTTGTCCGCGTCCAAGCCCAGCGCTAAAAGTGTCGCGATCAAATCAAAAGTGTCGCGCTTTAAATCAGCCGAATTATAAGGCACAGTAATGGCGTGCAAATCAGCTAAAAAGAAATAGCTTTGGTATTTATTTTGCGACTCCATCCATTGCCGGAGCGCGCCCAAATAATTGCCGAAATGCGACTGGCCGGATGGTTGAATGCCTGAAACGAGAATAGACATAAAAAAGAATTTAGAATTTGGAATTTAGAATTTAGAATAGTCACCATGATATCCGAATGTCTTTATTCTACCAAAAAATCAAATTTTGGGCAAAAACTAAGTCCTCATTTCCCGTGGAGTGGAAACGAGGACTTTTTATTTGGAGGAAAATTGCGCGAATGCTACGGATACGGATGTAGACATTTGCGAGCCGCGCATTTTCAATGAAATTTTATCATAGCAAAAGGCGTTAAATTTAGCAAACAAGCCACAGAATAGGGATTGCCGCATCGCTCCACCCACAATGCAAGTCTCCGCTCCTCGCAATGATGACTCGGCCTCGTTTCTCGGATTTCTCCCTCTCCCTACACTAAAACGACAACGGGTAAAATCATTGGCTGGCGGCCGGTTTTTTGGGTTAAGAGTTGACGCAAAGCATGATGCAATTCTTGTTTCAACACTTCGCCCTGCGCCGGCACACGCGGGTCGTGTCGACCCAAAGTTTCGCCAACCACTTTTTTAATCGCGTCTGTCATCCCGCCGTTCACTTCCGGAAAGGAAAAACCGCGCGTAATAACTTCCGGTTCTTTCGCCAATTCCCCGCTCTTGCCTTTGACCTCCATCACAATCAGCACCATACCGTGCTCGCCCAATTGCTGGCGGTCTATCATAGTGGAATTGGAAATATCGCCGACCGACAAGCCCTCCACAAAAACATAATCAGTGATTACTTTTTCTTTAGTCAAAGTGCCGATGCCATTTTTGAAAGTAATGACTTGGCCATTATCGGCAATCAAAATATTTTGTGCAGGGAAACCGATAGACACAGCCATTTTTGCACTTAGATGCAAAAAGGAATGATTGCCTTCAACCGGAATTAGATATTTTGGTTTCATTAATGACAAAGCTAATTTTAAATCTTCCACCATGCCGTGGCCACCCGCGTGCACGCCTAACATTTTATAATGAATAACTTCAGCGCCTTGGCGATACAAGCCGTCTTTTAATTTTTGCACCGAACG
>MHTO01000024.1 GCA_001823105.1 Candidatus Wildermuthbacteria bacterium GWA2_46_15
AAGGGAAACCAGAGAGGAATCGGGCATCGAGATCAACGAAGCGACGGAAGTCGGGATCATCGAATTCGAATTCAGCGGCAATCCCGAAATTCTGGAAGTTCACATTTTTAAATCAAACAATTTCTCGGGAGAGCCGATCGAAACAGAAGAAATGAGGCCGGAATGGTTTCCCATAGACAAAATACCTTTCGAGAAAATGTGGCCCGACGACAAATACTGGCTGCCCCTTCTTTTAAGCGGAAAGAAATTTAGAGGAAAGTTTGTCTTCGACAGTTCGGATATTATTCTTAAGCAGGAATTGACAGAAATAGCAACGGTGTAATTTGGGGCCGAACCGGAAGACCGTGAAAACAAGATAAGGAAGATTAAGAAGACGAGAAGCGTGGGCGGGGTGGTGGCGGGCAAAGAATTTTTCCTGAAGATTAAAGACAAAATTTGATTATATTATGTTCTGGGGGCTCATAGTTGCTTGGTCAGACCAAGCAACCTGAACCCAAGATACAAATCCCGTCGCAGGGGATAAGAAAACAAGATGACAAAGACTGAACAATTGCTGCAAATCCTGGAAAAGAATCAGAGCGTACAGTCGATTTTAAATCGAGCCGACAGTTTGAATATGCCGAACTGGTATCTGGGCGCCGGCGGCATCGTCCAATGGTACGAAAAGCACTTTGGCCGGCCCATCGAGCAATTTAGATCAGCGGAAGAAGCCATTAACACCTGGCCGACCACGGCCACCTCGGTCGGAGTGAGAAAGGAGAAGGACGGAAAACTGCGGGTTTACGCCCGCTTTGGTTTAGACGATTTACTGGGAATGGTCGTCCGGGCCAACAAGGCGCAGATTACCGAAAAGATTTACCAAGACAAAGTTGATAGGTGGATAAAGATCTGGCCGAACCTGAAAGTAATTCCTTGGGATAGTTAATAGAATTAAACAACCATGAGTTTTTTAGATTTTTTGATAACAAAAATAATATTTCTGGTCAACGCATTTTTTTCTTTTGGTAAAAGAGAAATAGAACCAGGAATTTATTCAATCAACAAGAAGACTAAATTGAATTTGAGGCGTTATACAACTGACATGTTTGTAGTTTGGGAAATATTCAGACAAAGGAGTTATGAAAAAAAACCGTCATTCAATATTTTTCCTGGAGATGTTGTCGTTGACGTTGGCGCTCACGCTGGTGTTTTTTCAGTTTGGGCGGCTCAAAAAGCCTATCAAGGAAGAGTTTATGCTTATGAGCCAGATCCGGAGAATTATCGATATCTAGAAAACAATAAAAGATTAAATAAATTAGATAACCTTTTTATACATAATCTAGCCGTTGGTCGACAAAAAGGAGAATTAAATTTGTACCTTTCTTCTTATAATACCGGAGGCCATTCATTATACAGGGTGCCGGGAGATGAGAAGGCAAAATCGTTGATAGTGAGAGTAGTTGATTTGGCGGAGATTTTTTCTTCAAACAAATTAGAAAAAATTAATTTTCTGAAAATAGATGCCGAGGGCGCGGAGTATGAAATAATTCTCAACGCCCCGACCGATCTTTTGCACCGAATAGACAGAATCGTTTTAGAGTATCATGATTATCTTTTCCAAAATCATGACGATTACGGTATATCTGGCATTCCCAACTATAATTATTTGGAACTGAAAAATTTTTTAGAAAAACAGGGATTTGAAATTAAAATCGGCGGCTCTGTTTTTAAACGCAAGATTTTTAAATTAGGCCTGCTTTATGCTCGAAAACAATAACGATTGACTGAAGGCGTCAAATGGGTTATATTAAAATAATTGAAATTCATAAAAAATAGAATGACCAAGAGAAAGTCTTTTTTAGTTTTATCAAGCATTATTTTACTGGCTTTCTTGGCCGGCAATCTTTCTTACCCTGCCCCGTTAAACCGCGGGATTGATTTTTTGAATGCCCAAATTAAGCTCTGGGAACAGAATCCCAAACTGAAAATCATCGCCGAAAAGATTAAGATTCGGCATTTTATTGACCTGCCCTTCAAGCTCGGGTTGGATCTGCAGGGCGGCACCCATCTTCTTTATCAGGCCGATTTGAACAATATTGCCGCGGCCGATCAGAAGAACGCCTTGGCGGGGCTGCGTGACGTCATCGAAAGAAGAATCAATCTTTTTGGCGTCCGGGAGCCCGTGGTTCAGATTGAAGAAAAAAGCCAAAGACTGATTGTTGAACTGGCCGGGATCAGCGATGTTCAAGAAGCCATTAAGATGATTGGCCAGACGCCGTTTTTGGAATTCAGAGAACCAAGGCCGGAAGAACAAACGAATTTGATTCTCGCCAAGCAAAAAGAACTGGAAGGCAAGACTTATGAGGAAGCTCAGCAGGTGCCTGACTGGCAAATAGCTTTAGAGGACCCCTATTTTATGTCCACTCAGTTGACCGGACGCTATCTGAAGAAGGCGGATTTAGCCTTTGACCAGACCACGAATAAGCCTCAAGTTTCGATTCAGTTCAATGAAGAAGGCGCTAAATTGTTTGAAGAGTTGACGACGAAGAACGTGGGCCAGCCCTTAGCCATCTATATTGACAACGCTCTTTTGTCTCGGCCGGTTGTTCAGGAAGCCATTAAAGGAGGCCAAGCCCAGATTACCGGTGACTTTACCGTTGAGGCGGGCCGGGATTTGGCCAGAAATCTGAATGCCGGGGCCTTGCCCGTGCCCATCAAACTGGTTTCCCAGGAGACGATTGGTCCGATCCTGGGGCAAGCCTCTTTAGAGAAATCTCTGAAAGCCGGTTTCATCGGCTTTGCCCTGGTTTTTGTTTTCATGATCCTTTTTTACCGCTTGCCCGGATTTTTGGCTTCTCTGGCTTTGGCCATCTACGTTGCCCTGCTTCTTTCTCTTTTTAAACTCATTCCGGTGACCTTGACCTTGGCCGGCATCGCCGGATTAATTCTTTCCGTCGGCATGGCGGTTGACGCCAATATTCTGATTTTTGCCCGCATGCGGGAAGAATTAAAACAAGGCAAGTCTTTGACCTTGGCCGTGGAAGAAGGCTTTAAAAGGGCTTGGCCCTCGATCCGGGACAGTAATGCCAATAGCATTATTGTTACCTTGATCTTGTTTGGTTTTGGCGTGGGCTTTGTCAAAGGTTTTGCCTTGACTTTAATGATCGGCATCATCCTGAGCTTGTTCTCGGCCATTTTTATGACCCGCAACTTTTTAAGATTAGTGGAAAATACGGTTTTTGCTAAGATTAAGTGGTTATGGTGATCAATTTTGTTAAATATCGAAAACTCTATTATCTCTTCTCCGGCATTTTAATCCTGGCCAGTTTATTTTCGATTTTTAAATTTGGCTTAAAAATGGGCATTGAGTTTACCGGCGGCAGCTTGGTCGAACTTAAATTCGATCAAGCCCGATTGACCAATCAGGCGATCGCCGAAAAGCTGGCCAAATTGAATTTGGGAGAGATTATCGTTCAGCCAACCGGCGAGAACGGCGTCTTTTTAAGATTTAAAGAGGTTGACGAGGCGACTCACCAGGAGATTTTGAAAGAATTGGGCCAGCCTCAAGAGATGAGCTTTGAAACCATTGGTCCGACCATCGGCCGGGAACTAGAACGAAAAACCCTCTTGGCCGTCTTCTTGGCCCTCATTGCCATTACCGCCTATGTCGCCTTGGCTTTCCGCCAGGTTTCGGGCCGGGTTAATTCTTTCCAATACGGCTTGGCTTCTCTGATCGCTCTTTTCCATGATGTTTTGATTCCCATTGGCGCTTTTGCCCTGCTGGGCCATTTTTACAACCTGGAAATCACCATTGCTTTTGTGGCGGCTCTCCTGACGGTTTTGGGCTTTTCGGTTCATGACACAATCGTCGTCTTTGACCGGGTCCGGGAAAATCTCTTGAAGAGAAGCTCTCTTTCCTTTGAGGAAGTCGTCAATTTGAGCTTAAACCAGACCTTAGTTCGGTCAATTAATACGGTTTTGACCGTGCTTTTTACCCTTCTTTCTATTTATTTCTTCGGCGGAGAGACCCTCCGGGGCTTTGCGCTTTCTTTGATCATCGGCGTGACTTCCGGGGCCTATTCCTCAATTTTCATCGCCAGCCCCTTATTAGTCAGTTGGCAAAAAAGATAGAATCTTTTTTGCCAACCCTGAGCTCGTCGAATGGGTGGCAGGGATGGAAAAAGTAGAGGTTGACGTCGGGCTGAGAGAGTGTTATAACAAACAAAAGATTTGGTATATCGGGCACCTGGCCCGCTATAACAGACTTGATCAATACATCCATGGCTTTAAATTATCAAAAGGATTGTCAGGTTCTTTTTGAGAGCCTGAACTCCAGACAAAAAGAGATTATTTTTCGAAGATTTGGCTTAAACGGAGAAGAAAAAACCCTGGAAGCGATTGGCCAAGATTTGGGGTTAACCAGAGAAAGAGTCCGCCAAATCATTGAGATGACCTTGGTTAAAATCAGAAGGGGATCAGTTACTCCTGAGATGGCCAAGGTTTTTTCGAGTTTCAAAAACTATCTTCAGAAAAACGGCGGATTGAAGAGAGAAGAACTTCTTTTCTCCGATCCTCTTTTCAATCACCAGGCCAATTCTCGCCACTGGCTTTGCTTACTCTTGGCTCTCGAGGGCAGTCTTTTTCGAGCCGGAGAAACAAAGGAATTTTATGCTTTTTGGGCCCTGGAGCAGAATAAGCTGTTTTCAGTTCAAAAACTGCTCAAACTCATTGAGAAAAAACTCTCAAAAGAAAAAAAGCCTTTAGGGATAAAGAAATTGACTGAAGCGGTTCCGGGCGATCCATCGTTTTTGAAATCAGTTCTGGAGATTTCTAAGGTGGTTTTAAAAACCGGGGATGGTCAATATGGACTGAAAACCTGGCCCGAAGTCAATCCCCGGGGCGTCAGGGATTTGGCCCTTTTGGTTTTTAAGAAAATCAAAAAGCCCTTGCATTTTATTAAGGTCGCGAATCTGATCGATGAATTTTTATTTCCGGAAAAACCTCAGGAGTTTTCCGTCGTGGCGGCTTCCGCCACGGCGGCTTCGTTGCCGGTTCCCAAAAAGACGAATTTTCAAACCGTCCACAATGAATTGATCAAGGATTCCCGATTTGTGCTGGTGGGTCGGGGTGTTTATGCTTTGAGAGAGTGGGGTTACGAGCCCGGCACGGTCAAGGATGTCATTTCCCAGGTCTTGAAAAAAGCCAAACAGCCCCTTTCTCAGGATGAGGTTTTGAAAAGAGTCTTGTCTCAGCGTTTGGTCAAGGAGAGCACCATCCTTTTGAATCTGGGCAATAAGAAATGTTTTTTGAAGTCAGAAAACGGCCGGTATTCCGTCCACGAGGCGTAGGTGATCTTTATAACGTTAAATTTTCTCTTTAGAGAATGCCGTCTGAACTTTCGTTATCTTTTTTCTTGTCTTTGCCTAAAACTTATTTTTGGGTCATCCTCAACGATTGGTGGTGGCTTTTTTTGATCGCGGAGTGTTTTTGGATCGGTAAAATCATGCTCTTTCTCTGGTATCATTGGCGCAAAGATATTTTTGACGCCGCCGAGAATGACCCACGCGTGCTTTTGGAGATCAAAATCCCCGAAGAAGTTTTAGAACAAATTAAGGCCATGGAAACCGTCATCACCGGCTTTTGGCAGATTTATAGTTTCCCTAACTGGTTTGAGAAATGGTGGCAAGGCAAGGATCCCACCGGTTTCACCTTAGAAATTGCCGGCATTGACGGCGTGCCTCATTTTTATATTAGGACGCCAAAGGTATATCAACCCATTTTTGAAACTCATGTTTATTCTCAATATCCCCAGGCCGAGATTTCTGAGGTTGAAGATTACGCCAAGAACGTGCCTCAGGACATGCCCAATGCCGAATGGGATTTTTGGGGATTAGAGTATAAAAATCTGAAGCATTGGGGTTATCCCATCAAAACCTACAGCGAATTCGAAACGGGCAAAGAAGAAGAGGAAAAAAGAATCGATCCCATTGCTTCGCTTTTAGAAGGCATGGCCCGGCTCAAGCCGGGCGAGCAGATTTGGGTTCAGATCCGCTGCTTGCCGGTTTTGGATGAGTATCTGCCCTGGAAAGACGCGGCCAAAAAAATGCGCGACAAGTTGGCCCGGCGGAATGTTTCTGAAGGAAAGACCAAGCCCATGCTGCTGGAGGCGGCCGAGATCCTGATGACGGGTAAAGTTACCGAAGCCGCCCCGCCAGAGGAAAAAGATTTCATTCCCGTGGAAATGAAGCTGACGCCGGGGGAAAAGGAAGTCGTCGGCGCCGTGGAAAGGAAAATCAGCAAACTCGGCTTCTTGTGCAATATTAAGTATATCTATCTGGCCAAACGCGACGTTATGTTTAAGCCGAACCAGAGATTGGCCATGAGTTACTTTACCAATTTTGTCACCGATAACATGCAGGCCCTGGTGCCTTCGGCCGATACCATCACCAAGATTAAACAAAATTGGTACGATTGGTTTTGGTTTAAGAAACAGCGCCTCTTTCTGCGCAAACGAAGACTTTTCCGCAGTTATGTCAATCGGATTTGGGTTGGCTGGCCCCATCCTTGCGTTAGCGATCCGGATAAATCCGGGCGGCGCTTCATTTTGACGGCCGAGGAAATCGCCTCTCTTTATCATTTCCCCGGCCGAATGGTGGCTTCGGCTCCCGGCCTGTCTCGCGTTGAGGCCAAGAAAGGCGAGCCGCCTTCGAGCCTGCCCGTTGAGTAACTGATCATCAATAATTTATCGCCATGAATGGTTCCGACATAAACTTTTTTGCGGAAACAACTTTTCGCCGCGAAAGGAAGAAATTTGGCATTAAACTGGACGATCGCCGCAAGCACATGTACGTCATCGGCAAAACCGGCATGGGCAAGACCAATCTGATGGCCAATATGGCGATTCAGGATATTCAGAACGGCCAGGGAGTTTGTTTTATTGACCCGCATGGCGAAACCGCCGAATCGCTTTTGGATTTTATCCCTTCAGGCCGGGTCAATGACGTCATCTATTTTAACCCGGCGGATTTAGACTACCCTCTCGCTTTTAATGTTATGGAGAAAGTTGACCTCGAGCACCGTCACATAGTTTCTTCCGGCTTAATGAGCGTTTTTAAGAAAATTTGGCCGGATGTTTGGTCGGAACGAATGAGCTATATTTTGAGCAACACTATTTTAGCTCTTTTGGAGTATCCGGGCTCGACCTTGTTGGGAGTCAATCGAATGATGTCCGACCCTAGTTACCGCCAAAAAGTAGTGGACAAGATCACCGACCCGGTAATTAAGGCTTTTTGGACCCAGGAATACGCCCGGTACAATCAAAGGTATGAGGTTGAGGCGACGGCCGCCATCCAGAACAAAATCGGCCAGTTTATTTCCAGCCCCTTGATTAGGAATATCATCGGCCAGGTGGCTTCAAAAATAGATATGAGAGAAATAATGGACAGCCGAAAAATTCTAATCGTCAACATTTCCAAGGGCCGGATCACCGATGAAAACACCCGGCTTTTGGGCGCTTTATTGATCACTAAATTGCAGCTGGCCGCCATGTCCCGGGTGGACGTGCCGGAAGAACAGAGACAAGACTTCTTTCTTTATGTTGATGAGTTCCAGGACTTTGCCACCGAATCCTTCGCCACCATTCTATCTGAGGCAAGAAAATACCGTCTGGATTTGACCTTGGGGCATCAATATATTACTCAAATGACCGAAGAGGTGAGAGACGCGGTTTTCGGCAACGTGGGCACGCTCATTTGTTTCCGGGTCGGAGCCGAAGACGCGGAGTTTCTGGAAAAGGAATTCGCGCCTGATTTTATCGCCACCGACTTGGTCAATCTGGGGAAGTACGACATTTATTTAAAGTTGATGATTAACGGTCTGGCCGGCCGGGCGTTTTCCGCCCGGACTCTGCCACCTTTTTTAAAGCCGGAAAAGTCCAACCGGGAAATAATCATTAAAGTTTCCAGAGAAAGGTACGGCACTCCGAGGCAAGTGGTTGACGATAAAATTATCCGCTGGGCGGAAACCAAAGAAACGCCAGAGGCGCCTTTGCCGTCGGCAAAGGAACTTTATGACGCTCAGTGCGAGACTTGTAAAAAATGGACCAAAGTGGTTTTCAAGCCCGACGGCAAACGTCCGGTCTATTGCAAGATCTGTTTGAAAAAAGTACAGCGGGAAAGAGAAAAACCTTCTGAAGGCCAAGTCGAAAAACCACCCGCCCCTCCCCGCCCTCTTTCTTTAGAAGAGGCTTTAATCCAGGAGACGGTTTCTTTTTCTTCCCGAAGAGAAAGGCCCAGAGTGGTTCCGGAGATGGAGAAAGTCAAAGAAGCCATCAAAGAGGCCCTAGACGAAAATTCCAAAGATGAAAACCATTCGTGATTTTGACGTCAAAAACAAAAGAGTTTTAGTGCGCTGTGATTTCAATGTCCCCGTTGGTAAAAATGGGGTTATTTTAGATAATTTCAAAATTCGCCAAACCCTACCCACCATTAATTATTTAGTTCAAAACCGGTCTCGAATTATTCTTATGTCTCATTTGGGCGATCCGGGCGGTCGGGTCGTTGAGCGCCTCCGTCTTAGCCAGGTCCAAAAAAAATTGGAGAAATATCTGGGTAAAACCGTTTTGAAAACCATTGATTGCGTCGGCCCGGAAGTCCAGGACTTAGTCAGAAAAATGGGACCGGAGCAAATTGTCTTGCTGGAAAACCTTCGGTTTCATCCCGAAGAAGAAAAAGGCAATCTCAATTTCGCTAAAAAACTCGGTTCTTTGGCAGAAGTTTTTGTCAATGATGCTTTTGCCAGCTCTCATCGCGACCACTCTTCATTCATGGTCGCCAAGTTTTTGCCGTCAGCTGCAGGTTTGCTCTTGGAAAAAGAAATAAGAATTTTAACTAAATTTAGAGATCATCCGAAAAAGCCCCTGGTCGTCATTCTGGGAGGCCAGCCCAAGGGCGTTGAGATTAAGTTGAAACTGATTAATCAAATGACCCGTCAAGCCGTTGTTTTGTTGGCCAATTTGATCGCCGATGAACTAGAGAAAAAAAGCTTAAAACTCGATCAGCCGGAAAAAGTCATTTTCCCCGTTGATTCGATTGACGGTTTTGACATCGGTCCCCAGACTTTGCAGATCTTCCGGGATAAGATCAGCCAGGCCAAAACGGTTTTCTGGTCCGGGCCCTTGGGAAAGATCGAAGAAAAAAAATATTCCCATGGTTCTCTCCAAGTGGCCCGGGCCATCATCAAGAGTCGGGCTTTCTCGGTGGCCGGCGGCGGCGAAACAACCTGGTTTTTAAATAACTTGGGACTGGCGGATAAGTTTAATCATCTTTCCACCGGCGGCGACGCTTTGTTATTATTCTTGGCCGGAGCCAAACTACCCGGCATTGAGGTATTGAAATCAGTTTAGGTCATCTGTAGAGAGTTTTAGCGTAAAACGTAAAGCGTAAAATGAAAAGCAACAGCGCAAAATGTAAAGTTTTAAATTTTTAGTTGTAGTTTTGCGCTTTGCGTTTTGAGTTTTTAGCTTGCTTCTATGCCAGAGATAAAGAATCTGAAAAAACTAGCCAACCGGATTTTGAAAGCGATTGCCAACCACGAGCGCATTATCCTTTACGCTGATTCTGACTTGGACGGAACGGTGGCTTTAATGACCCTCAAGGAAAGTATCGGCAATCTCGGTGGAGATCCGCCTTCCCTCTATTTTTCCGACCGAAGGCAAGAAGAACCCGGTCTTAATGAAACGGCTCTGGATTTTTTGAAAGACAAGGCGCCGGCTCTGCTCATTACCATTGACTGCGGGATCAGCAATTTTAAAGAGGTTAAGCTGGCCAAAAAGATCGGCTTTGAGGTCTTGATGATTGAGCATCACGAGGTTTTGGACCGGTTGCCCGAAGCCGCCATTATCGTCAACCCAAAACAAGAGAAGGGGAATGATGGGTTCCGGGACCTGGCGACCGCGGGCATCGCTTTTAAGCTGGCCGAGTTGCTTTTGGGTGGGAATCTTTCGGGCAGTTTGAGAGAAGACTTATTGGGATTGACGGCTTTAGCGACCATCGCCGACATGGTGCCGGAAACCGGGGAAAATCAGCTCCTCGTCAGCGAGGGGCTGATTTATCTGGAAAACAGCTGGCGGCCCGGCCTCCAGGCGCTTTTTGAGTCGAGCGTTATAGCGGGCAGGAGGCCCGATATATCGTTGGGCGCTATTAGCCGCCGTTTGTCGACGCGCGAGATGGTTCATAAAATGGTGACGATCGTTAACATTACCGACAAGGAAGGGGATTGGGGTGAAGTTTACTTATTGCTGACCTCTCGTTCAATCGAGGAAGCCAAGTTGCGATTCGAAAAATTCTTGCAAAAAGGAGCCGAGAGACAAGTAAAGATTGAGGCGGGCGTCGACGAATTTAAAAAAATTGCTCTGTTCCAAAAAGACGCGCCCCTCATTTTTGAAGGCAAGGCGGATTTGCCCCAATCTCTGCTCGGATCAATTACCTCTCGTCTTTGTCTCTCTTTTGATAAACCGACCTTTATCTATAAGATAACGGAAAAAGAAAATATCGGTCACTACCGAATGCCAGATGGTTCAAGCGGGATAAAAGCCATTGGCTCCTGTTCTAAATTGGTCAGGCGCTACGGCGGCCATGCCGCCGCCGGCGGCTTTTATTTTCAAGAAAAAAATGCGGAAAGACTAAAACAATGTCTGACAAAATATTTCCTAAAAAAGTAATCATTTTCACTGACGGCGGTTCGCGGGGCAATCCCGGACCATCCGCCATCGGCGTTGTTTTGGCCGATGAAAAAGGCCGCGTTTTAAAAAAATACGGCCAGACTATCGGCGAGGCGACCAACAATCAGGCCGAATACCAAGCCGTCGTCTTTGCTTTAAAGAAGCTCAAGGCATTATTGGGGAAAAAGACCGTGGAAAATCTGGAGGTGGAAATAAAGTCAGATTCTGAACTGCTGATCAACCAGTTGCAGGGAAAATACAAAATTCTTGATCCCGACATCCAGTCTTTATTCATTGCCGTTTGGAATTTGAAGATTAATTACAAAAAAGTGGAATTTACCCAGATTCCCCGCGAGAAAAACGAAATGACCGACGCCTTGGCCAATGAAGCCCTGGACCAGGCCGGCCGAACCCAAAAGCTAATTTAATGGCGAAACGAAGTCAAAATAATCATTTGCCATAACTACACTAACGACCGTTCATAAATTATGTCAGGGTTGACAAGACTTCTTGCTCCTGCTATTCTTTAGTTAGACAAAGTACTTTACTATAGTAAAGCGAAATATGATGGAAAAGTGGGAAAATAAGACAACCGAAGATTTATTCAAAGTGGTGCTGAAGCTTAAAACTCAAAACGAGGTTAAGCGGTTTTTTCGCGATTTGCTGACCGAGCCGGAAATTATTGAATTCGGCAAAAGGTGGCAAGCAGCCAAAATGTTGAGTCAGAAAATCTCCTATTCTCAAATTGAAAAAGAAACCGGCTTGAGCTCAACCACGGTGGCGCGGGTGGCCAAATGGCTCAATGGCAAAATGGGCGGCTATCGCCTAATGCTCCAAAGGTTAAATTCTCACCATCACGCATCTTTTACTGTCGGGAAAGGGTTGCGTTGATGTTTTTTTGAGATAAACTCAGCCCCTTCCCGATAGGGAAGGGGCTTTTCGTTTGGAAAGCCCAAGATCTTTCAGAATAAGGAGGAACAATGGATCTGTTTCAGGCCTTGAGAGAGTTGGGCGAGGTAGAGAAGGTTAGCCATCTCTATCCCGAGATAGTAGGGGCCGGGCCACTTGATTTCTTCTTCTTCGTTTGCCCGGCGAGGAAGTCGTTCGAGATAAACCGCGAGAGGACCGGATTCACTACCGTCTATCGAAACGGCATAACTCCGGCTTCTCTAGAACGGGCAAGGAAAGTGCGGTTATTTCTTGAAGAATTCGGGAAAATCGGGATTCAGTATAATTGCCGATGCGTTTTCTCCAGCGCAGACGCAATTATTTGTTTTCCGATTCCGGTGGCAAAGCCGGAGCCGCCTTCGGCGATTGAAGGAATCGCCGTCATTGAGAATTACCCGTTACTCTTGGCGAATCTTGGCCGTTGGACAAGCTTGATTTGCCAGAAACCATGGGAAAAAGTTTCCGGGAAAGTTCGCGAGGAGGAAGAGAAAAGATTGCGTTTGCTTTTTCTTTTTCGGCCCCCGGAAAATTTGGCGAAGGATCTGATTGCTCGCATCTGGGCCGGCTTTTCACTCGACGGCCTTCTAGCGCGCGAAGGAACTTTCGGCCAAAATCCGGTCCTTCTCGGAGTCGAGGGCGAAGGAGTGACGATACTCCAAAACGCCGCCCTCTCTCGAAAGGAGTGGCTACCGACGATCTTCCTTAAGTAAAAAGGGAGGGGGAGCGCAAGCTCCCCCTCTCGGGAAAATATGATTACCAATCTAGACTCAAAAGTCAATTATCTAGTTAAAAGAATTAAAAAAGAATCTCAAAGACCAATTGAAAATGAAGGTCTGCTTAGGAAATATATCTTTGAATCTTTAAAAGGGAGACCAATCACTTTTTACAACTGGGAATGTCCGCCAAGGATTCTTAAACAGGACCAATTAGGAAGCTTTTATCTTGATTATTGTGTTGATTTAGATAAGATTTTCCGTGGGGAAAAACTGGATTATTATACCGAGTTGCCTCGAGTAGTAGAAGCCCAGGAAAAAGAAAAAAAGATTTTAAAATTTCTCAATAACCTAGACTTAAATTTCCGTTTTGTAAAAATTGTTGCTGATACTAACGCTTACTACATTACTCCATTCTCACTTAAAGCTTTAGGAGAAATCAAAGTCAAAAAAACTTTTCTGCAATTTCAAGAAAAAATAAAAAAAGCAACGGGGAGTTATCCGGTAAAATCAAAAGTCTATTTATTCACAGATTTGATGGGGGGATATCAAAAAAATTACAAAAGCAGTTTTAAAAAAGTTTCAGGAGTTTTAGAATCAAATATTTCTGGTCTGATTCCTGAAAAAATTTGGCAGGAGCAATTAAAATATATAAAAGAGCACGTCGGTTTTGAACCTTTTCAGAAAAAGCAGATTGAAGAATTTTCAAAGAGAACAGTCGCCACTTACGCCGCTGAAGGAACAATTTTCGATTTACTTTCCCGAACCGATTATTTTTCAAATTGCGTCTGGTTGAATATTGAAGAAGTGGCAAAAAGAGCAATCACCATTACGAATTGCTTAAGAATTAAACAAAACCTTGGTAAACTGCCGATGATTTTTCTAAAATAATTACATTCTTTTAGATGACTGTCACCTTTTCTCGTCGAACAAATTTGTTCTTAAATCGTGAATTTGGCGCGATTTTTGCGAATTTGGGCCAAATCAACTTTTTTATTTGAATCAAAAAATCCCGCTTTAAGCGGGACTCTTTGGTTTCCAGTCAGTCTATAAGCCGAATTCTGTATCCCGCTGTAAGCGGGATGGTAACCATTTCTCTGGGCCTTCGATTACTCTCAGGCTCTAGCCCTTCGATAAACTCAGGGCAATAGCGAACTACTTTTAACTCCTCAGGATTTTCCGCGGGGAAATTCCGACGAGCTTTGTTCTTGCACCCAGGTAAGTGTTTAGCCGTTTCATTCTCGAAATTACTTTCGAGACTCGCCCCGCAAAGACGCTTTCGCGTCCACGGGGCGTTCCTCAGCTTTCGCTTCGGAACGTCTCTGCTCGCAACTCTCGCGTTACCGCGTGCGGGCGTTACCCGCTACCCTGCTGCCCGATAAGGGCGGGTGTTCGGACTTTCCTCCCGGTTGGGGATTAACCCAACCGAGCGGTTACCCGACTGGCTGGAACGCTTCAATTTTAACAGAATCTCGGTTTCTTGTCAATTCCGGGGTTAAATATTAAGATAAAGGATGGGAAAGATGAAGAATTTGACTTTTTCCGCCGCCATTTTGGCGGGTTCGACATTTTTAAGCGCGGTTTTGGGGATTTTGAGAGACCGGCTTTTGGCCAGTCGTTTCGGCGTCGGTGTGGATTTGGATATTTACGCCGCCGCTTTTCGTATTCCAGATTTGGTTTACACGTTTTTAATTACCGGCGGTTTGGCCATCGCTTTTTTACCTCTTTTCTCCGAATTTTTTGCCCGGGACGAAAAAGAAGGCTGGGAAACGGCTAATCATATTCTTAACGCCTTCTTGGTATTTTTAGTTTTAATGTCGTCGTTGCTGTTTTTGTTGAGTCCCTGGCTGGTTAAGATTTTGCTTCCCGGTTTCCCGGTCGAAGTTCAGAACTCAGCCTTAAAATTGGTAAGACTTCTTTTCTTGAGTCCGATTTTCTTTGGTTTGGCCAATATTTTTTCCGGTATTCTTCAGTATTTCAACCGTTTTTTTATTTATGGTTTGGCGCCGGTTATTTACAATCTCTCCATCATCGGGGGCATTCTTTTTCTGGCGCCCCGTTTTGGCATTTTTGGAGTTGGCCTG
>MHTO01000025.1:0-19078 GCA_001823105.1 Candidatus Wildermuthbacteria bacterium GWA2_46_15
ACGGCTGTGGCGACCGGCACCTTAGCGGGTGTCTTCGGCACCAACGCGGCCGATAGCGGCACGAACTCAACCACGACGACCAAATCCTTTGCCTGGTCGGACAGATCCAATGCCAGCCACAGCGCGAGCACGGCGGATTGGTCTGACGACTACAAGGTGCCGGGCGTGCCGATGTCCACGCTGACGTTGTCGAAATAAAGTCTAAACCCGACCCGCATACTTTACTTAAAATAGATATGAAATTAAAAGTAATAAAATTATCAATTCTCGCATTAGGATTTTGGTTGTCACCAACTTTATCTTTAGCTGAAACTAATTTTCCATCTTTTCCGATGGCTTTTTGGGGTGATGCCACCTTAAATAATCTTCTCTTGCCCGCCGGAACTAAAATTAGGGCTTATTGCGGTAACAATCTAATTGGAGAGATAACTATGATAGAGAGTAGAACATATGGTTACAACGAAGCCATAAAAAATAAATTATTAGTATCAAGTTGTGACGGCGATATTCTTTTTAAATACTTGCTTTCGGGGGCTAGCGAGGCCTTGACTGGTAGTTCGGAAATTAAATACACTAATTTTGTATCAGGAGCTATTGTTCGAAAAGATTTGAATTTTATTGCCGTTCAGCCTGACGTTACGCCCCCGGTCATTACTCTTCAGGGAATGGGCGTTATGGATATATACGTAGGATCAACATATGTTGATGCCGGAGCAACTGCTTTGGACAATGTTGACGGAAATATTACCTCGCATATCGTTATTGTAAATCCGGTCAACTCAGCAACTGTTGGAGCTTACACAATTACTTACAATGTTTCAGATGCAGCGGGAAATCATGCTATTCAGGTTACCAGAACAGTTAACGTATTGCCTATTTCTAGTTCTGCGCAGTTACTTGGCGAGAATATAATTGTTAGCACAAACACCCCAGAGATTTTAGTAGGCGACAATAATACTTCTAGTTCTGTTATTACAATTCCTGAAAGTGTGACCAACGCAACGATTAACGTAACCGCGCTTACAACGAGTATCGCGACTAGCGTAACGGCGATTATTCAAAGTGCAATTATCATTAACGCCTCTACAACTATCGGACCCGTGAAGGTAGAAATTCCGGCTGGCATCCAAGTAGTGGCTGGTACTTCAACTTGGAATGGAATTATTAACGTCCCGCAGGTTAAACCAAATTCTATGGTTACAGTTACGCCGGATAGTGGAAATACCGCCACTGTTTCCTCGGTTATAGAAATTGGATACGGCGATACTAAATTAACCTTCGATAAAGCAGCGCGACTTGCTTTTTCCGGTCAGGCGAGTAAGGAAATCGGTTATTCAAGGGGTGGTGTTTTCACAAAAATAAATACAGTTTGCTCTGCGAATACGCAAGCCGCAGGCGATGCTCTGTCCCCAGAGGGAGACTGTAAAATTAGTGTTGGTTCTGACTTGATCGTCTGGACCAAGCATTTCACGAGCTTCGTAATTTATACGCAGGCTGTGGTTCCATCTGGCGGTGGTGGAGGAGGCGGTGGCGGTGGAGGAGGAGGGGGCGGCGGCGGTGGAGGCGACTATACTGCTCCAACAATTAGTAATATAAGCGTAGCAAAAGGCGCAAATGAGGCAAGGATTACATGGACCACAAATGAATCCTCTATTTCTTGGGTTGTTTACGGTATATCCACAAGCTACGGTTTAGAGGTAAAGACGGCAACCTACAATACCTCTCACTCCTTAGTTTTGAGTAATCTTTCTCCCGATACTGTTTATCACTATTCAGTTAAATCAAAAGACAGCACGGGAAACATCGGTTCCTATACTGATAAAAGCTTTACTACGGCAAAAGAAGGTGGCATAAGTGGTATTGGCGATATGAATAATGATGGTAAAATAAACAAATACGATTTCTCTTTGATGATGGCTAATTGGGGTAAAATAGGAACAAACGTTTCTGATTTAAATAACGACGGGAAAGTCGATAAGTATGACTTCGCTTTATTAATGTTAAATTGGAGTATATAAAAATATGAAAAACACTAAAAGAAAAATTATATTATCAACGATCATCTTTTTGTCGATTGCTGGTTTTGTCGGAACAGTAGATGCCGCGAGTTCTTCTTTATATGTCTCCCCGGCAAGTTTGACCAAAACCGCCGGGGACACTCTTAGCGCGTCTGCAGGGGTTGACGCTTCGGGAAGTAAGGTTTGCGCGGTTGAGGGGACATTAGTTTTCAACAATCTATCTTGCCAAAGCATAACCGTGGCGAGCGATGTCACTCCGCAATCTTTACCCACTTGTTCAAATCCTTACTTCTTGCTTGGCGTGCCAAGTTGCACAACGGCAAATAAGATATTTTTAACAGTGTCAGCCAGGGCAGGAAACGCCGGCACAGCCTCTATCAGCTTTACGGGCGTTGATATAATAGGCGAGGGCGCGTCGCTCGGTTCAGCCTCGACGGTCGGGAATTATACGATTAATGCTGTTTCAACACCAACATTCACTCCGACGTCCACGCCCATCTCCACACCTACATCCATACCCATATATACATCCACGCCCGTATCAACTCTAAAACCGACCCCAACATCCAAATCCACATCAACCCCGACACCAGAAATAACAACTTCAGAAACAGAACAACAACCAAGGGCAGTTTCCGTCGAAGCCCCCGTCGTTAAGGGTCCAAACCTTCTCCTTGCTGCGGTTAGCAGTTTCATAACGGTTGGGACAGGAAATAATATTATTGGCATAATTGTTTTATTTGCGATCGCTTTGATTATCTATTTGGCTTATTCTTATTTTCTAAAAAAGAAAAAGTAGGCCAAAACAGTCTACGCCCATAGAGCCAAATCCGGTATGTAAAACACACTCCGTTTGTAGTTGAATTATGGTTCTAACGCTGTTTACGATACGGAGCATCGACATTAATCAGATCTAAAGTTCTAAAATCGTCCGCTAGAGCGAGCATGTCATATGAATTCTAAGTTGAGGAAATTGGAGAATCTCAATAGACTTTTAAAACCGCCACAAGAGCTGGGCGGTAATTTCGTTCCCGTCGATTCCGAGCCACAGTTCGACTTTATGTTCTTAGCGGAAATGCCTTCGATGCGAGAGCCTGAAGACCAGGGAGAGCTGCACACGAATTATGTGGAAAAAAGTTCCTGACACCTTTTCTCCCTAGGGGTACCTGCCAGAGACGAGGCACTTCTAAATCTATCTCTTTAGTATCTTGTTTTCCGGAGTCGCCAGAAAGGCGCTTTTCAATAAGGCCCATCTTGACTAAGCCATCTAAAAGGCGGTAAAAGGCAATAGAATACATTCTCATTCAAAAGGAGGACGAGATGGACAAGATGAGAGGCGCGTGGATCGGATTCTGCGGTATAGACGGCGCTGGCAAGTCTACCCAAGCGGCTCTGACGTGCAGCTGGCTGACGCAGAAAGGACTGCCCAACCTTTTGCGAGAGGGGAAAAGAGACTTTGTTTCTGAAATGGCATCGGCGATTGCGAGGAGCCATGGAGCCGAGAGCGGCCGTAAATACTTTGGAGAAGAGTATTATATGGTCGCCCTAAGCTTTGACTTATTGCGCGAAGCCGTGCTCGACGTGCGTCCTTTTCTCGCGGCAGGAACAACGGTGGTTTCGGCCCGAACCGCCTTTTGCCGGCTCGCGGGAGGTTTGCTTAGAGAGTGCCGTTCGCTAGAGCTCGCAAAAGAAGTTGCTTTCTTTGACGGTATCCCCGACATAGTCATTTGGCTGGACGCCTCGTCCGAGGTAGCCTGCCAAAGAGTAATTGAGCGGGGGTTAGATATCGCTACAGTAGAGCACTTGACGGTTTACCGGGCGGCCATGGGTAGAATACTGCAAGGCTATTCCCATATTAGAATCGATGGGGATGAGCCAGTTGACTCAGTGAAATTGGAGGTGAGAAGAACAATAGAAAAAGCACTGAGGTTATAAAAACAAGCTCGAGTTCGACTCGAGCTTGTTAAATTTATCGATTCCATTCAAAGTAGTTTTTGAATCCTTCGTACAATCCCCTGACAAAGCATTTAGAAACATTCTTTTTGCCGAGTTTTAGCCATCGATAACCAATGTGCTCGTTTGAGGTTTTGATTTCTCCGCTTAGATACTTTGCTTCAAAAAAAATAAAAACAATATACATCTCTTTCTGATATCTTGCAGAAAAATAAGGATGGCGTGAAATAGAGACAGGTCTTTTCATCAAGCGGTATCTGACGGATTTCCCAATCTCCTCCGCTATTTCACGTTTAAGAATTTCTTCATAAGACATTCTTAACTCGTCTGAATTTATTCTGCCGCCGGGCACGTCATAAAAACCAGCCATTGAACTGTTTTCCGGCATTGCCAATGCCAAAACCTCGCCTTTTTTGTTTTTGATAATTAGCTTGAGGCTCACCTGGAAGAGATATGGGTCGTGATTTTCTTTCTGTATCGCCATAATCTTATTCTACGGGTCGTATATCGCAGATTAGTTATTTTAAGACATCGTTTTATTCTCGTCAAAGTATGTTATCATGATTTTAGACGACAATGTTCCGTTTTCGAGTATGAATTCTAAAAACAAAGAAAAAAGTCCACTTTTAATTTTAGGGGCTCCTGACGCCATGACGGCTAGAATTTGCCGGGATTTGGGGGCGGATTTCATATGGGCGAGTAGCTTTGTTCTATCTAGTCTGCTGGGCAGTAAAGACGATGGCATGGTTAATATAAATCGGTATATGCCCTTGATAGAAGGGTTAATAGCCGCTTCGTCTGCGCCGGTAATTCTGGATTTTGACATCTGCGGCCGCAACAGAAAAGAATGCATCTACCAGCTGAATAAAATCAAAAAATTGCGTTTAGGTGGTATTTGCATAGAAGATGAGGGGTGGCCTAAGGTGAACGCAATGTTAAAGTCATCATTAAGAAGATTAGTATCTCCGGAAAAGATGGCGCAGAAAATAAGCACAGCAAAGAAAACTTTAAACCCTGGCACTTTTGTGATAGCGCGCACCCATTCTTTAATCGCTAAAGAGAACTTATTGGAGTTGCAAAATCGTATTAATAGATACACGAGAGCTGGAGCTGATATCCTTTGTATGCATTACACCGGAGAAAAGTGGGATTATTACCAGGGAATCATAAACAAATTAAGAATATCCAAGCCGCTAATGGTGATATTTTCTAAATTCAATTTTGTGCCAGGAGCCTTGGATTGTTCAAAAATCAAATACATATTATTCCCGAACCAAATTTATCGGATGATGATGCGTCCGGTTATTGATTTTAAAAACAGGCAGAAAAAATTTAGCGTCCGCTCGGTTAAATTTAATCCGCAAAAACTGATCGATATAAGAGAGATTTTTAATACTTTTAGTAAAACTTGTTGATGGAAGATTATATTCTTTATGTTGGTGAAGACAAAGATTTTTCTGATCGTTGGTTAACCAAAATTGTCCAAAAGCAAGCAGAATTGCCAGTCGTTCTTTTGGGCCCAGGGAAAGAAAATGCTAGAATCTCGCACTCTCCTATTTTAGTTATAAATAGGTTGTATGCCTCTGCCATCTACAGACACGGAAAAAAGAATGTAATGAAAGTTTTCAGGAAACTGATTGCCCTGGAAAAGAAGGACGTACCAATCATTAATTCATCAAAAGGATATTTGATCGAACTAGATAGAATAAAACAGTTTGCATTTTTTAATAAACATCATATTCCTTATATTCAAATATCAAGGGTTAACTCCATTTTGCGTCGCCGAGAGCCTATTGCTTTCCCCTGTGTTTTAAAGCTCAATCCTTCTGGCAGAAACAGGACGTTGGAGATAGTTACAAACAAAGAAAGCCTTCGTCTAATGCCATCTGCGTCAAGAAAGAATAATGTATTGCAGTCGCTTATAAAAAAACTGATCTGTTATCGAACGGAATTCGTCGGCGATTGGTGTGCAACATATCCTCAGCATCTTTGTTTTCAAAAAAACAAATTAACTTTCCGCAAGATCTACAAAATTGTCCCTACCCCGATTTCAGAATTATTGAAGAAAAAAATTATTAAATCAATGAAAGAAATTGGCGTTTCCGCTTTCTCTATAGAGTATTTTATGAGAAGAAATAATTTAGAGGGCATAGTTGATTTCAACCTGACTTCAAATTACCACCCGGTTTTTATTAAAATAACTCATGGCCACCTAGAGCACGCTTGGCAAAAATTAATAAACCTAAAAGAAACACTATGGAATTCTCCAAAGAAACGATTCTTTTATCGGACATCGTTAACTATAGCTTGAAAGGCATAACCGCTGCCCTAGGCAAAGGTACCGGCATAACAAAGTTTGTTAGACCGATTTCGTTTAAAGTCAACGAGAACTCAAAACCTTCTGATATAGCGGACTCGCTTTTAACTTCTAACATCCTTGGCGAGGGCGATATTGTCGTCATCCCCTCTAAGGTCATTGCTATTCTCGAAAAGCGTTTTGTCTATGGATTAACGATGGAAAATTACCGACAATGCATTAATAATTTGAATTTTGCCAGAGCAAATTTAACAACACCGGATAGCGATCCCATTTCAGAAAAAGACGTTATCGGCCTTGATAAGCTTGATCCAGAGAAAAAAATCGGACTCAGATATCCAAAAAATCCCAATCTGTCTTGTTATGAAATAGCTAAGAGAGTTAAGGATGCTTCAGGATTAAAAATAGATGTGGTTGTCAGCGATTCTGATGCTGGTGGCGCAAAAGGAGTTAAACTTATAGGTTGTCCCACTATTTTGGTTACTCCAATAGGTGCAACTAAGGGTCTACGCCTTTTTTACTGCATGCGGGTAGCGGTGGCTGCCGAGGCAATCTGGAATAACGTTGAAAATACACCGATAGTTTTGGCCCAGTTATATCATTCTGTCTATAAAACAAGAGAGGGCGTCGGAGAATTCAGATATGATGGTTTTCTTAACGCCCATAAAGAGCCGGACATTATTTCGAGATTACAAGATAATTCGTAGAGTCTGATGGCCGTAATTGAATGCCAGTTTCAAGATCTCGCGGTTCAGTTATTCGGGAAAAATAGGAGAGCAACGGGGATATCTCGGTCTAGTCGCGCGCTTTCAAATATCATCCCCTCGCTAAAAAATCTAACCGTGCTTGATTTAGGATGCGGGGTCGGCTATATGACCGTGGGTGCTTTGCGCCTGGGCGCTCGTCGGGTAGTGGCCTTGGATACGGAGGATATTCAAAGACTGTTATTACAAAATGTTGAGATCAATCGTTTTAGTCCGAAAGCGGCCAAATTTCAAAAAAGCGATTTATTTTCGACCTTGCGTAAAGGAATCAAGTTTAATGTAATAGTTGCCAATCTTCCGCAGCACGCCTTGCCCGCTACGCCTTCTGCTAAAAAACTCCGAGGCAAATATGGAGGATACGATGGTACGGATTTGGTTTGCCGAGCACTGACCGAAGGGGCGTATTACCTAAAACGTGGCGGACGCTATTTCGGATCCATATCGCGATTGACGAATTTTAGAAGAACGATGACCATAGCTGATTCTCTTTACAAAATTAAGATTCGCAAAACTATAACCAAAACGCTTGATCACAACGAAATGGCTCCTTATCTAACCGACGCGCGCCTTCTCGAACACCTGGCGGCATTGAGAAAACAAGGATTAATCGAATACAAAATAAATAAACACGAACAGATTGAATATAAAGTTCACCTCTGCGAGTTTATTCTTAAATAACGATGAGGAAAACAATTTTGATGAATCCGGGCCCGACCAATGTTTCTGAAACCGTCAGGAGCGCTCTTAAAACGAAAGATATCTGTCACCGAGAACCTGAGTTTTCCGAAGTCCTGCAAAGAGTCAGGAGTAATCTTTTAAAAGTAGTTAAGGGAGAAAAAACTCATACGGCTATTCCTTTTGTCGCCTCTGCCACGGGCAGCAACGAAGCAGTCATTTCCAGCATCCATGGCAAGATCCTTTTGATTAACAATGGGAAGTATTCGGAGAGATTAAAAGAAATAGCCAAACGGTACCATATTTCTACGAAAGAACTGACATTCCATCCGTTAGAACAGATCGACTTAAAAATTGTTGAGGACGAGTTAAAAAGCGATGCGAAAATATCCCATATGGTTTTAGTGCATCACGAAACTACGACAGGTATGCTGGCGCCACTCCGTCAGATCGGCCGTTTGGCAAAGAAATACAGCAAAACTCTTTTCGCCGATACCGTAAGCAGCGTCGGCGGACACGAGATAGATGCCAATTTAGACAATCTTTCGTTTTTTACCGTCAATGCCAATAAGTGTCTGGAAAGCTTCCCCGGGATTTCGTTCGTAATTGCGAGGAAGAAAGACCTCGCGGCACTTAAAAACAAATCGAGAAGTTTTTATTTCGATTTGTGTAAACAATGGGAATATATTGAAGAAAAGGGCCAAACTCCATTTACGCCGGCTGTCCAACTTTTTTACGCTGCAGATAAAGCCCTCCAGGAATTGTTGGAGGAAGGACTAAAAAATAGAATTCAAAGATATAAAAGATTGAAAAACATCCTGAAGATTGGGTTGGGAAAACTAGGGTTTCGTTTTCTGCTTCCAGGGCACCTGCAATCAAACATTCTCCTTGCCGTTAAGCTACCTATAAATATGGACTATTGGAAAGTGCACGACATGTTAAAAAAGAGGTGTTTTACAATATATTCGGGCCAGAATCTTTTGAATCAGGGCATTTTTAGGATTGCCTCTTTGGGCCGTATTGGCGAGAAAGATATACGAACATTTTTAATTGAGCTGCGAAAGATTTTAGATAAGCTTGGCGTACGACCAATATATTCTTAAACAGTATGAATCGTCAACCCAATGTTGCGGTAAAGATCGTCATTAAGTGGAAAGACCGAATTTTGATTAGGCGGCATAAAAACGGCGTTTTTGACTTTCCCGGAGGAAGAATGGAATTCGGCGAAACGATTTTAGGCACTCTGAAGAGGGAACTGAAAGAAGAACTCGATTATAATCTAGTTCAGAAACCAAGATTTCTTGATGTTTGCAATTACATCTCCAAAAATAAAAAGCGCCACAGCGTGTTCCTAAATTATATTCTCGACCTAAAAGAAAAACCGAGGCTGGTTGACAAAGAGAATGCGAAAAATCTTTGGTTGGCCAAAAGAGATTTTATCTCAAAAAACATTATTAAAGAAAGAGAGTTTCTCGACAAAATCTTTAAATAAAACGAGACGCGTGCCCCTATGTCTCATTTGTCTCATTCTCCGTTCAAAACTTAATTCAAAGGGTGCCTGTCGCCTCTCTTTGTCCGAACAAATCTGTTCTTAAATCCTGAATTAGGTTCATCCCATTCGGTGACAGTCACCTGATAAAAAGCAAGATTTGCCCGGAATGTCAGACAAGGGCCAATAATTGTTTTGTTTGCCTCATTGTGAATTCAGGGTAGGGGATTAATTCGACCCAATCTGCAGTTCGAAAATCGTCCCATCTGGCGGACTAACTTAATTAATTAGCGCTTGGTGGAATTTAGAAGTTTGACATAAATATAAGAACGGATATAATGTAATCGTATGTCAAGACAATTTACGGCCATCTACAAAAAAGCGGGGAAATGGTATCTCAGTTGGGTGGAAGAAATACCGGGAGTCAATGCTCAAGGAAAAACTCTGAAAGAAACAAAAGAAAACCTAAAAGGGGCGCTTTTGCTCATTTTGGAAACAAACGCACTTCTAAACAAAAAGGATTCGGCGGGGAGCAATGTTATTAGAGAGCCATTGTCTATCTCTTTATGAAATATGAAGCGGGTAGATCTGATTAGGCATCTTTCCAAAAACGGGTGCATTTTCTTGAGAGAAGGCGCAAGACACAGCGTCTTTTTTAATCCTTTGACCAAGCGCCTTTCTACCGTTTAACGGCACGCCGAAATTCATGGGTTTCTAGCGCGCAAGATTTGTTTAGATCTCGGAGTAGAGCCACCGAACAAAAAATAGAAGACAAACGAGAATCGCCAAAGAAATCAAAAAAGGTTCCTGACACCTTTTTCCTCCATCTTAAATAACCCAGAGGCATATATATAAACAATACAAACAAAGAACTAAAAAGGTGACTGATTTTCAGGAGTATCTCCAAAAGAGGTTAAAAAATCCTGAATTCAAAAAACACTATAATGAATACGGTAGGCAGTTAGAAATCGCTTACCAGATTTTAAGATTGCGTAAACAAAAAAGAATGTCGCAAGCGGAATTAGCCAAGAGAATAGGCACCAAACAAAGTAATATCGCCCGCCTAGAAACGGGCCAACAGAATTTTACGACCGAAACCCTGCAAAAAATAGCTTTGGTTTTCGACCGCGATCTCAAAATTGAATTTGTTTAACTGACCAAACAGGTTCTAACGTCGTCCCGTAGGTCTTCGACTCTGAGGAAGTTGAAGGGCAGGACAGGAATTGACAGTGGTTATCAGGAAGATATAATGAGGGCGTATGATGGTAACGAAATGCGATTTGTGCAAAAAGAATATTAAAGACGACGAAACTATAACTATTAGGGTCGGGTTTTCGTTGAGAGCCGAATTGTGCGAAAAATGCGGCGTACCGATAATCAAATTTTTGAAAAAGCATAAATTTATTCTATCTGAAAAATATGCTCACTAGCGAAGATATACAAAAAATTAATAGCGGTGCTGGCAACTAAGGAAGATTTGAATGATCTTAGGCAAGACGTCAACGGCCTGCGCGAGTCAGTCCAAGCTTTAACTATCTCTAGTAGATAAACTCGTGGGCGCGGTGAGCGATCTGAAAATCGAATATGCGGCGATAACGAACCAGATCAATCGCCACGAAAAATGGCTTCATTTGGTAGCGGAAAAGCTCGGTATTAAACTAGAATATTAGAAAAACAAAAGATTGCCAATCTTTCGACTCCGCTCAGGACAAAAGGGCGGTTTTTTGGTAGGATAAGTTAACAAATTCTTTTAAGCTGTAATCTCATCATGAAAATCACTTTTCTTGGAACAGCCGCAGCCACCTCGTATCCTCTGGCTTTTTGTCGGTGTGATTATTGTAATAAAGCCAGGGAACTTAAAGGAAAGAATCTTAGAAAAAGATCCTCGGTAATAATAAATAATGATTTGTTAATAGATTTGGGGCCAGATATAATGTCGGCTTCTTTTATGTATAACAAGTCAATTGCCGATATTAGATATTGTTTACAAACCCATTCTCATTCTGATCACTTTGACGCCTCATGCTTCACAACGAGAACGCCGGAATTTATGGGCGTCAATATTCCGCCACTTCAAGTTTATGGCTCCGAAGCAACGCTCAGAAAAATGTCAGAAATGGTAAAAAATGAAGGTTATGTATCTAATTTGTTTGACCCGAAAGAAAAAGAACGAATGAATATCGAAGTTTTTCCGATAAAATCTCTTCAATCTTTTGACGTCGGAAAATACAAAGTAACGGCTTTTTCGGCATGTCACGATAAATCAGTCGACTCACTTTTATATGCAGTCACAGAAGATGATTTTACTGTCTTCTATGGCACTGACACAAATGTTCTTTCAGAAGAAACGTGGAATGGTTTTCACGAAAAGGGGTTACGATTTAATATAGTTGTTCTTGATCACACCTACGGACCCGATACTAATAATGGTGGGCATCTTAATGCTAATAGATTTATCGAACACATAAAAAGAATGGGAGGGGAAAATCTACTTGTTAAAAACGTTCGAATTTTAGCGACTCATATCTCTCATGAAGGAAATCCACTTCATTCTGAATTATCTGAATATGCTGCGGAACATGGATACGAAATAGCCTACGATGGCCTTGTGATTTGAAGAACAAAACAAGAATTATCTCCCAAACAGGTTCTAACCCTTCGACAGACTCAAGATCTTCGGCGTCGTCCCGCAGGCAGGACTCATTATTTTTTACAACCTTCCTTCTTCTCGTTAGAGGTTTTGTTTTGGTCCAAAGTATGAAAAAACTTTGACAATAATTTGTTTTTATTTTATAAGGTAGAGGTCGAAAGGCTTTGTGTTGCCCGCATACTAGTTGAACCTCGATGATCCCGACGACAGGAGAGAGGAAACATCGTCGGCCGGCGTAACTCGCCCGACATCGAGGAAGGGTGGCACAATTGTGCCCTGGACTAAGTCCAGACGAATCAATCTAGATTGATTCGTCAAAGGACCAAGAAACTTCGCGCCGCCTCTCCCCAACGCGAAGGGATCTGAAAAGAGCCTTGTCCGCTCGTCGCGACAAGGTTCTTTTATTTCTTATAAATGGCTAAATCGGCGATAATAAATCCTATTTCAAAAGATCGCCAAAGAGGCCTGAGGATCCTGAGCGTAGCCGAATGGACGGTTTTTTGGTAAAGTAAAAACGAGAGAATAATATTATGGAACCATACAAGTTCAGTCCAATAGAAAATAAAGAACAGCTGCTAGAAGCGATAAAATACACTCATTTTAAGTGTTTTGAGCTGTGCAAAAAGAATTTTGGCAGATATCTTCCGGTGGCGGGCAACATCGGAATATTTTGTCATTATGATAATGAATATAAACTCCTCACGGAATTAAGAGAACAATTAACAGATAAATCTGACAACTGGCAACAAAAATATTATCGTCTTCATAAGCCAATTATAATTCCTACCCATAGAGATGTGCCAGACACCGTCTATACTTATCTCTATGTCCGCGGGCCGGATCAGCACAACGAAGTTGGCGACGTCGATTTTGTCCTAAATGGTAAAGAATATCAGGAATTAAAGGATAGTTTATTGAGGGGCAAAAAGATTAAGGGGATAGAAATACTTAATCGCCCCGATCTTGATTTGATCAAGCTCTTTGATCCCGAGATCGACACGCTTTCTTTTATCGGTACGGAATATATAGCGGAAAACGTAAAGGTCAAAATGAATTAAACGAACCGGATACAGGTTCTAATGTCATCCCGCAGACAGGACAAATAAGATAATGTTGAGACAAATCGCTTTTCGGGCGATTTTGTAGTAGCATTAATAAATGGCGAAAATCGTAAGTCTATCAAAGCTAGTTTTCCTCCTGAACCGCCTGGGAAGCAGAGGCAAGACAATTGGCTTAATAACTGGATGTTTTGACATAATTCACTTGGGCCACATCGATCTTTTTCGCTTCGCTAAAGAGCATGTTGATATACTGGTTGTAGGAGTAGAAACTGATCGCACTATTAAATTGTCGAAGGGCAATGAAAGACCTATATTCTCACAGAACCAACGAATGCAAGTACTCGCTGAGCAAGAAAGTATTAATTTTGTCTTTCCGATAAGGGGTGGGAATGATTTCGCTTCTAATAAAGTGAATTTATTGTACGAAGAAATCTGTAAAAAATTAAAGCCTGACGCGTTAATCACCTGTGTTCCAGCAGATAAATCATGGAAGAAAAAGAAGGAAAGGGCTAATAAATTAAATCTCCGTTTCATCCCCCTGCGACAAGAAATTCCGCTTGTCTCGACAACACAAATTATTCGAATAATTAAAAGGAGGTTCGGCTTATAGGCTAGATGTCAAGCAGTTCTAACGTCGTCCCGCAGGTCATTCAGACTCTGAAGAGTCTTCAGGCTCGAAGAGCAGGACCGGAATTTGACACTGATTTATTGTTTGTCTATGATGAATTCGATGAAAGTGAAAAATATCACAATTGACGACCTGGCCAGGATGGTGGCGAAGGGATTCTCTGAAACGGCAAAAAGAGCCGAAGTTAGTCTTAGATTTGATAAAATTGACGGTCGCTTGGACAGAATTGAAAAGTTAATTCTTGCCAATCACAAAGTGAGAATAGAGCGGCTCGAAGAAGAGGTAAAATATCTCAAAGAGCTGCTAGCCGTAAAATAACTCGTGTTAAGATCGCCAAAGAGGTCTGAGGATCCTGAGCGTAGCCGAATGGACGGTTTTTTGTTTACACTGAGTTTATCGAAGTGGTATGATGAAATAACAATATGACCAACGAAGAAAGATTACAACTCATCAAGGAAGTGGGAGAAGAAATTGTCACCGAAGAGGAATTGCGGCGGCTTTTGCAGTCTGACGAAAAGCTAGTGGCTTACGACGGCTTTGAGCCTTCGGGCCAGATTCACATTGCCCAAGGGATTATGAGGGCGATCAACGTCAACAAAATGACTCGGGCCGGAGTCAAGTTTAAGATGTGGGTGGCTGACTGGCACTCGATGGCCAATAATAAAATGGGTGGAGATCTTGAAAAAATTAAAATAGTGGGAAAATATTTTATTGAAGTTTGGAGGGCATCAGGAATGGATCTTTCGAAAGTGGAATTTTTGTGGGCATCGGACATGGCCAAAAATCCGGACTACTGGAAATTAGTGGTCCAAGTCGGCAAATCAAACGCCCTTAAACGATTTGTCCGGACGGCCGAGATGATGGGTCGGGAGGAATCGCTCGACAAACTGACCGGCGCCCATATCATTTATTCCTGCATGCAGGTCGCCGACATTTTCATGCTCGGAGCGCAAATCACCCAGCTCGGCATGGACCAGAGAAAAGTCAACATGCTAGCCCGGGAAATCGGCCCCCAATTGGGATTTTGGAAACCCGTGGTTATTTCCCACCACATGTTAATGGGACTGGGAAAGCCCGCCTCCCGGACGGAAGACAAAACCCAGAGAACAATTGAGTTAAAAATGTCCAAGTCCCGGCCGGACAGCGCCATTTTTATGACCGACAGCCAAGAAGACATTGAAATGAAGATCAATAAAGCCTGGTGCCCGGAAGGAGAAATCAAAGACAATCCAGTTTTAGAATACTGCCGCTATATCCTTTTTGAGAAGTTCGATGAAATGAAGATTGAACGGCCGAAACAATATGGCGGTGAGGTTACTATCCGATCTTTCATTGAATTAGAAAAATTATTTAGAGAAAAGAGCATCCATCCCCAAGACCTCAAAAAAACCGTCATTAAGCTTCTAGACGAGCTGATTGAACCGGTGAGGACGCATTTTAAAGAAAACAAAGAGGCGAAAGCGCTCCTGGAAAAGGTCCAAAGCTTTCAGGTAACCAGGTGAAAGATCCTTCTTGACTGACAATTTTGGTGGTATAATACCCTAATCTATTTAAAGGTCGGAATTTTGCGTTTTTCGCTTTAAACTTTTAACTTTATTTTATGCCTCAAGATTGGTATTTAGTTACTGTTCAAGCCCTTCAAGATCTTTGGCTGGGATTTCTATATTCCATTCCAAATTTGATTGGGGCGGTCGTTGTTTTCGTCGTCGGTTGGGTGGCTTCCTCTTGGGCGGGCTGGCTCGTCACCAAGGGCCTCAATTTGGTCAAACTCAACCAGCTTTTTGCCAAGGGCCAATGGGATGAGGCCTTAGAGAGAGCGGGGATTAAAGCCGATGTTTCGGGCTTTGTTGGCCAAGTCTGCCGCTGGATTCTGGTCATAACCTTTTTGCTCGCCTCGGTCGAAATTCTGGGTCTTTCCCAGTTTGCCAGTTTCCTCTCTCGAGTCACGGCTTGGCTGCCCAATGTCGTCGTCGCCGTTCTCATGTTAGTCGTCGCCGTCATTGTTTCTGACATTCTTGAAAAAATCGCCGTTGCTTCCGTGACCAAGGCAAAAATTAAATCTGTCCACGCCGTCGGCATTGTCGTCAAGTGGTCAATTTATCTCTTTGCCTTCTTGGCCATCTTAATGCAGCTCGGCGTCGCCCCATCTCTCGTGGAAATCTTCTTTACGGGCATCGTAGCCACCATGGTCATTTCGGGCGGATTAGCTTTTGGCTTGGGTGGAAAAGACCTGGCCAAGGAGCTCCTGGAGGATTTGAACCGAAAACTTAAAAGCTAGAAATCTAGAAAGATTTTAGACAAAAAACCGCTGTCAGCCAAAGACTTGACAAAGCTTTTTAGGTTGCGTAAAATAGGAGACGACAATATGAGAAAGGCAAAGACCAGATTAACAAAAAGAAGCGGCTGATTCCTGAGGGCTTTTTATTGCTCAGAAGACCGCTTCCGAAAGCGGTTTTTTGTTACCTGATAGGAAAGACCTTTGACAATTGAATTTAGGGAATTTCCGTAAAAAATTAAAGAAACTCCTTACCTTTAGCAAAAAGGCTAAGCTTTGCTTACCTTTTTCAAAAGGCTAAGCTTTGCTTACCTTTTTCAAAAGGCTAAGCTTTGCTTATTTTTGTTGAACTAAGGAGGGTAAGAAATATTGTGGTTACCATGAGTTGATGGTGGATGCCTTGGAAGGCTGAGGCGACGAAGGACGTGGCGTGACTGCGATAAGCCTCGGGGAGGTGTCAAGCAACCTTTGATCCGGGGATGTCCGAATGGGGAAACCTGACTCGATTAAAACCGAGTTGCCGAGCACATAATATGTGCTGGGCGCGCACCCGGGGAAGCAAAACATTCTAGTACCCGGAGGAAAAAAGAACAATTGTGATTCCCTTAGTAGCGGCGAGCGAAAAGGGAAATAGCCCAGAGCCGTCCCAGTGCCGACATTGTCGAGATTGAAACCGGGACAAAAAGGACGAATCAATGACGGCAACGTCGGCATCGGGACGAGCAGTTAAAAGAGAGTGACGCCCAGTAATTTTCTTTGGAAAGATCCAGAGAAAATTACCGGAAGAAGTTACAAAATTGATGGTTAGCCGAAATCTCCTGGAAAGAGATATCAAAGAGGGTAATAGTCCCGTAGGCGAAAACCAATCAATCTTCTAGTCTCTTCCGCCTCTACGGCGGACTGCCGATGAGGCAGTTTCTTAAGTACTATGAGGTATGATAACCTTCGTAGGAAGTCGGTGGAACTACACCACCAAGGCTAAATACTCAGCCTTACCGATAGTGAACTAGTACCGTGAGGGAAAGGTGAAAAGTAGGGCGGTAAGCCCGGTGAAATAGAACCTGAAACCATCCAACTTACAAAGAGTCGGAGTCCTTCCGCCGCAAGGCGTCAGGATGACGGCGTACTTTTTGGAGAACGAGCCAACGAGTTCTCTCTCATGCTTTCGTTTAAGTGCCTCTGGCACGAAGACAAAGTGAAAGCGAGCGTTAATAGCGCGAACTAAAGAGCTTGAGAGTGAGACCCGAAGCCAAGCGAGCTTGCCATCGTCAGGGTGAATGCCGTAGAAATACGACAGGAGGCCCGAACCCGTGAGCCGTGCAATACTCTGGGATGAACGGTGGCAAGAAGAGAAAACCTAAACGAGCTTGGTAATAGCTGGTTCTTCCCGAAATAGCTTTAGGACTAGCCCCCGCAACAAAGCATCTTGGGGGTAGAGCACTGAATGAAATATCGTGGAATTTTTTCCAGGTGTTTTAATCAAACTCCGAATACCAAGATGCCGTGGGGAGTACGAACCTGGGCGCTAAGGTCCAGGCTCAAAAGGGAAACAGCCCAGACCTTCATCTAAGGTCCCTAAATTTGAGCTAAGTGCAAAAAAGGAAGTGAAGTTCCTTCGATAGTCAGGAGGTGAGCTCAGAAGCAGCTATCCTTTAAAAAGTGCGTAACAGCTTACTGACTAAGGGATTTTGCACCAAAGATTAACGGGGCTAAAGCTCAATACCGAAGATAAGGACCCTGCACCATACGGTGCAGGGTGGTAGGGAAGCGTCCTGTTTGCTGTGAAGGCGATTTGTAAGAATCGCTGGAGCGGACAGGAGCGAGAATGTTGGCATGAGTAACCGCAATGCAGGTGAAATCCCTGCACACCGAAAGCCTAAGATTTCCTTGGCAATGATTTTCAGCCAGGGGTTAGGCGGCCCTAATCTTGCCTCCGAACGGAGGTGGGAGATGGATAGCCGGTTAATATTCCGGCCCTCTGTTCAGATTTTTTTGGAATGACGAAGAGTAGTAACCTGGGCAAGTTATTGGATTCTTGTTGGCCAGCTGAGGGGAAACCCAAGGTTGGTGAAAATTTCTTTCTTCGGAAAGGGGAATCCAGGCGAGCACTCTTCCAAGAAAAGTTTCAAAAAGCTAATCTGGATAGAACCGTATCGTAAACCGACACAGGTAGGCAGGTCGAGAAGACTAAGGTGAACGGGTGAAAGCTCCTGAAGGAACTCGGCAAAAAAGCGGTCGTAAGTTCGCAATATGACCTACCGCCTTTATGGCGGTCGCAGCGAAAGATTTCTTGGCGACTGTTTATCAAAAACACAGGTTCCTGCTCAAACTCGTAAGAGGACGTATAGGAACCGAGACCTGACCAGTGCTGGAACGTCAACGATCCCGGTTTCGCCGCAAGGCGAGGCTGAGGGTCCGAAGCGCCAGTAAACGTCCGCTCTAACTCTGAGAGTGTTAAAGTAGCGTAACCCCTTGTCAGGTAAGTTCTGACCCGCATGAAAGGTTTCACGACTAAGAAACTGTCTCCAGGAGTTGCCCGGTGAAAATGCAGTAGGGGTGAAGATGCCCTTTACCTGCGGCTAGACGGAAAGACCCCGAGAGCTTTACTGTAAGGTGGTATTGAGTTTTGGGTTTTGATGCATAGTGTAGCGGGTAGGCTTTGAAGGTCGCCTCTAGGGGCGACTGGAGCCGACAATGAAACACCCGTCTTTTAAACTCTTAATTCTAACTCCGCTGTTGAAGCGGGGAACCGTGCCACCCTGGCAGTTTAAGTGGGGCACTTGCCTCCCAAAGAGTAATGGAGGCGTTTAAAGGTCGGCTAGCTCCGGATGGAAATCGGAGCGATAGGGCAAAGCCATAAGCCGGCTTTACTGCAAGGCGGACATGCCGCGCAGTTGGGAAACCAGAACTTAGTGAACCGATCGTGGTTAGTAGAACCGCGAAAGATCATCGAACAAAAGTTACCTCGGGGATAACAGGCTGGTAGGGCCCGCGAGTCCACATCTACGGCCCTGTTCGGCACCTTAACAAATCGGGGTGCTATGCCAGTAACGGCATACCTGGGATATTTTACCCACAAATATTCCGAAAAAAATTGGCTTATAACGGTGGACTCCATATGGTAAAATAACTATATGGACAATACCGTGGGAAGTCTTGCACGGGAACAAAAATCTTTGATAATCGGCGCCATTTTAGGCGATGGTTATTTGAGAATTGTTCCGGGGAGAAAAAATGCATTTTTAGAA
>MHTO01000025.1:19100-43998 GCA_001823105.1 Candidatus Wildermuthbacteria bacterium GWA2_46_15
GCCTTCCAGAGATAACAGAATTATTTTACCGTTTTTACACAAACGGTAAAAAGAAAGTTCCAGATAGCCTAGTAATAGATAAGTTAAGTTTAGCAGTTTGGTTCATGGATGATGGCTCTAAAAGCAGAAGTTCTGTGTATCTAAACACACAGCAATTTTCTCTCGAAGACCAGATAAAGTTACAGAATATATTGCTTAAGCAGCACAATATTCATTCCCGTCTTAATAAAGACAAAAAGTATTTCAGAATTAGAGTAATCAGTAGTGACGCGAAAAGATTTTGTAATCTGGTAAAACGGTTTATTCCAGAATCAATGGAATATAAACTGGTGCAATGACCCCGTAGAGACTTGATCAATTGTGGTCGGAGTTTTCTGAAAAATCAGGAGACTAACACGCCAACTCCTAAAATATTCTGTAAAAAATATTTTAGGGTGAAGATATAGTCCGATCCTTCCGGTAACGGAAGACAAATATGACAGCGATGTCGGCTCAATTAAGGGTCGCTTTCGGAGCAATCCGAAATGCACAACAACTAGCTCATAACGGTGGACTCCATATGCTACAATGAATCCAGAAGCATATGGACAATACCGTGGGAAGTCGACAAGGAGACATTATTATTGGCACATTACTCGGTGATGGTTTTTTGGAGCGCAATGGTGCGCACGTGCGTCTAATTATGGTCCATAGTTTCAAACAGAAATCATACGTTGAGTGGAAAACTCAACAATTGATAAATTTGAGGGGTCAAGTATTAGACAAACGGCGCTTCGATAGTAGAACACAAAAATTCTATTATTACAGCTCGTTCCGAAGCCAAACTTCTCCGTTTTTGGAAAAATATTATCAACTATTTTATCAGAACGGCAAAAAAATAATTCCTTCGAAATTGCCAAAAATAATAACTCCGCTAATTCTTGCCATTTGGCTTATGGACGACGGTTACAAAAGAAATGATTGTAACGCGTTGCGTCTCAATACCCAAAGCTATAGCGCTGAAGAACATCATATAATTCAGCAGGCTTTATCAAGAATGGGTATCGAGAGTAAGATTCATAAGCAAGACAAGTATTTAGTTACTTATATTCCATCGCGTTCAATGAACCAATTACGGAGAATAGTTAGAGAGTTTATTGTCCCCGACATGGAATATAAGATTGTTTGACCCCGTAACGACTGATCCCGAAAGGGAAAGATAGATTTTTCTATCACACGCTAGTCTCCCTCAACGAAAACCTGAGTAAATGGTTAACAAATATAACCTAAATACGGGCGAGGGATGAAGGTATAGTCTATGCCATTAGTAATAATGGAATTACATGCATCACATCCTGGGGGTGAAGCAGCTCCCAAGGGTTGGACTGTTCGTCCATTAAAGTGGTACGTGAGCTGGGTTCAAACCGTCGCGAGACAGGTTGGTCCCTATCTACCGCAGGCGTCGAGTCTTGAGGGGAGTCGCGGACAGTACGAGAGGACCTCCGTGAACTGACCTCTGGTGTACCAGTTGTTCTGCCAAGAGCATGGCTGGGTAGCTATGTCGGGAATGGATAAGTGCTGAAAGCATCTAAGCACGAAGCCAACCCCAAGATTAAGACTCATTATAGATCTCCCGCAGACCACGGGATTAATAGGCTGCAGGCGTAAGCTAGGCAACTAGTTTAACCGAGCAGTACTAATCGATCAAAACTAACAATTTTCTTACCCTCTTTAGTTTCGCAAAACAAAAACGGAGAATCGTGTCTAATATAAGGGGACTATGCTGGGAGTGCTCCACCTGATCCCATCCCGAACTCAGAAGTGAAATCTCTCAAGGCCGATGATAGTCCTTCGGGGCGAAAGTAGGTAGTCCTCCTATATTGGACACGATTACGGAATAAAAAAGCGCGCTATTAGGCGCGTTTTGGTTTATTGTATTGTATAAAAAAACTGGGCGTGAGATTACTCGCGCCCTTGGCTTATGAAAAAATAAATTGTAAAAGAGCTAAAATGGGGAGGACGGGTCGGAACTACTTGGACGACTGACCTCAAGGCGCTTGTGCGCCGGTGCGCGGGTAAACCCGCGGATGTGCTGGGCTTTGGCCCCCGAGACTTGAACGATCATCGACCGTCCTCCCCACTATTTTCTAATTATCATAAATAAGTATTCTTGTCAAGGGAGTGCGGCCGGTTAAAAAAAAGGATATAATATAGCAATCTTAATCATGATTAAATCCGGCTTTCAACTCTCGAAAAGAATAAAGTTTGCCATTCTCCTGGCGGCCCTGGCGGCAATCTTGTTAATGATTGATTATTTGGGCCTTGATAGCAGAATTAAGAACGCTCTTTTTTCTGTCTCTTCTCCGCTCCAGAATATTCTCTGGGAACAAGGACAAAAGACCAATTCTTTTCTGGAAACCATCCGAGAGATCGGGGAGATAAAAAAGAGAAGCGAAGAGCTCGAGCTAAAGAACCAAGAACTAAAAGCAGAAATCGCCCGGCTCAATGAATTAAAGGGTGAGAACGAAACTTTGAGAAAAGCTTTAAATCTGGGGCTAGAAAAAGAGTTTCAATTGTTAATGGCTAACGTAACCGGCAAAGATCCTTTCTCCGACGTACTCTTGATCGACAAGGGATCAGACAACGGCATTACCGTTGGTTCACCCGTCATCACGCCGGAAAAAGTCCTCATCGGCCTCGTCCAAGAAGTCTTTCCTGGCTTTTCCCGGGTCAGCCTGCTTTCCGATAAAAAGAGTTTGGTCAGTGCTCAAGTTCAAGCCGAAAACGAAGAAATCGTGGGTGTCGCCAAGGGCCAAGGAAACTTTAAGATTGCTTTTGACTTAATTCCTCAAGACAAAAAAATCCGGACGGGAGACCTTCTGGTAACAACAACTCTGGGCAACTTTTTCCCCAAGGACCTCTTGATTGGAGAAATCGTCCAGGTCGACGAATCTGACGTCAAGCCTTTCCAGACGGCTCAGGTAAAAACCGCTTTTGATATCGAGAACCTCAAGGCTCTTTTTGTCATCACCGACTTTAAAAAATGATGGCTTTGAAGAAAATTATTGTTTTTAGTTTGATTATTTATTTTCTGATCCTTTTTCAAACCAGCTTTCTGGTCCATTTTGTCTTGCTTCGATATCTGCCGAATCTGGCCGTGATCTTCGTCTTGTTTCTGAGTATCCGGGAAAAACCCGATGAGAAAACGGCGTTAATTATGAGTTTCGTCGGCGGTCTGCTGCTCGACGCTTTTTCGGCAAAACCCTTCGGTTTCTACGCTTTAATTTTTTTAATTACTTCTTTAATTATTAAGTTTTTGTTAAGGAAATACATTCGCCTGGAAATAAGCAAAGCTTAGCCTTTTCGCAAAGCGAAAAGGTAAGCAAGGTTTGATTCTAACGAAGTAAGCAAATGAAGAAAAAGATCTGGTCTAAAGATAAATACACGATCAAAAAAACGGGGCAAGAACTCGAGCCTCAGGAAATACTTCTCGATGGGCTCGCCCAGAAAAGAGAAAGGGAGCTGGGGATCAAAGAAATGAAATTTGAGGTTCCGCCTTCAAGGAGAATCCTCCTGGGATTTTTAATTTTTTCTCTAATTGGCTTTGGCGTTCTTTTCTTAAGAGCTTTACAGTTAACCATCATCGATGGCCCCGCTCTGGCTGACTCGGCCTTCCGCAATATTATCCGGTTAACTCCTCTCCGGGCGGACCGGGGTATAATCTATGACCGAAATTTTCAAAAGCTCGTCAGCAACCTGCCGAGCTTCGACTTGATTTTAGACAAAAGAGATCTGCCCCAGGATGAAAATCAGAAGAATAAAGAGATCGAAAAGGTTAGCCAGATTATCAAAAAAGATGTTCCTCTTCTGCAGAAAGAAATCGAGGATTCAAAAGAAGAAACAATGGTGGTGGCCGAAAACCTCGATCACGAAACCCTCGTGGTTCTCGAAACCGAAATCAATGATCTGGCCGGCTTCCAAATCGAACAAAATACGATCCGAAACTATCCCGAAGGACCATTCTTCTCCCAGATCCTGGGTTACAACGGCCGAATCAATGCCCAGGAGTTCAAAGAACTGAAAGACGAGAACTATTTTATCTCTGACTATATCGGCAAACAGGGCCTGGAGAAATCCTACGAAGAAGTTTTACGGGGCCAGCCCGGCGTTTTCGAAATCCAGAAGAACGCCGCCGGAGAGAAAAGCCAAGAACGAATTAAGTCTACGGCCAAGGCTGGCCAAAGCTTGGTTCTTTGGCTCGACGCGGATCTACAGAAAAAACTCCAGACAGAATTAGCCCGGGTGGTCGATGAAATCGGCAGCCGGAAGGGGGCAGCCGTCGCCATTGATCCCAAAACGGGCGGCGTCCTGGCCCTGGTTTCCTGGCCCAGTTTCGACAATAATCTTTTTTCCCAGGGAATATCAACCGAGACTTTCCAGAAAATATTAAGCGATCCCGCTAAACCCCTTTTTAACCGCGTTGTTTCCGGCCAATACGCTTCGGGTTCGACGATCAAACCCTTCATCGCTTCGGCCGCCCTGCAGGAAAAAATCATTTCGCCGGAAAAACAAATTTTTGACCAAGGATTCATTGAAATCAAAAATCAGTATAATCCGGAGATCACCTATGTCTTTCACGGCATCGAACCCCACGGCTGGGTAGATTTAAAAGAAGCCATCGCCGTTTCTTCAAATATCTATTTCTATACCATCGGTGGCGGCTACAAAGACCAGAATGGCTTGGGTTCGACCAAAATTAAAAAATATCTTGAGTTTTTCGGTTGGGGGGAAAAAACCGGGATTGACCTGCCCCAGGAAACCGCCGGGCTTATTCCCGACCGCCGCTGGAAAGAAGGGAACATTGGTGAATCCTGGTATATCGGCGACACCTATAATCTTTCCATCGGCCAAGGCTATTTACAAATGAGCCCTTTGCAAGAGGCCGTCGCCTTTGCCGCCCTGGCTAATGGCGGTAAACTCTTTCGGCCCCAAATGGTTCAAAAAATAATTGAGGGGTCGCCGTCTTCGGCCTCCTCCAGGGTTATCCGAGAATTTTCCCCCGAATTAATCCGCCAACTGCCCATTGACGAAAAGAATCTGAAAACGGTGCAGGAAGGAATGAGAGACGGAGTTATTTACGGTTCGGCGGTTAGCCTGAACAGCCTGCCCGTCAAAGCCGCGGCCAAAACGGGCACCGCCCAAACTCCCAAAAAAGATTATTATCACAACTGGGTCACGGTTTTTGCTCCGATTGATGACCCTCAGATTGTTTTAACCGTTATGATCGAAGACGTGCCCGGAGTGAGAGCGGCTGTGCTGCCGGTTGCCAAAGAAACTTTGGAATGGTACTTTAACAGATAACCAATTCGCATCAAAAACCCAATGACCAACTCCAACACTGCCAATACTTACCAATGACCAATTCCCAAACTTGGGATTTGGATGTTGGAATCTGGACATTGGAATTGGAAATTGGTTTTTTGTTGAATTTTATAAAATATGACCGATATTACTCAAAAGGGGCTAGAAGAATTCAAAAAAGAACTGGGGTATTTAAAAACCGCCAAGCGTCAGGAAATGGCCGAGAGGCTGAAACACGCTATTTCCTTTGGCGACCTCTCGGAAAATGCGGCTTATCACGAGGCCAAGGAAGCTCAGGGATTCCTCGAAGGAAAGATTTTGGAATTGGAGAAAATCATCAGATCCGCCAAGGTGATAAAAGAAACGAGCCAGAAAGACTATGTTGAAATTGGTTCAAAGATCTTGCTTTTACTCGATGATCAAGAGATGGAATTGGAAATCGTTGGCTCTAACGAAGCTAATCCTTTAAAAGGAAAAATCTCTGGCGAATCTCCTTTGGGACAGACGATTTTAAGGAAAAGGAAAGGGGAGAGTGGGGAAGTAAAAATCGGGGATAACAAAACCAAATACAAAATTCTGGAGATTAATTGAAAAATAAACTATAATCGAAGAACATGAAAACATTGGGGGGAATGCCCAAAACATTGGGTGAGATCAGAAAAACCAGGTTGGAGAAACTAAAAAGATTGAATCAATCCGGATTTTCTGGCTACCCCTCAGAAACCAAAAGAACCCACCAAGTAGGAGAGGCGATTGAGGGCTTCAAGGAGCTGGCGACTTTAAAGAAAGAAATCGTTCTCGCCGGCAGAATCAAATCTTTAAGGACCCACGGAAAACTGACTTTTCTAGACATTGAGGATGGTTCCGGCAAAATCCAGGGGCTTTTAAGGGAGAATAATTTAGGAGAAAAGGGCTATCAGTTCTTCCTTGACCATTTTGATGTCGGTGATTTTGCCGAACTTAAAGGAACGCTCTTTGAAACCAAAACCAAAGAAAAAACGCTGGACGTGACTGACTTTAAGATCATGTCGAAATCTTTAAGACCGTTACCGGAAAAATGGCACGGCCTGCAGGATGTTGAAGAAAGATACCGGAAAAGATATCTCGACTTAATTATGAATCCTAAGGTTAAAGAGGTTTTCCTGAAAAAATCGCAGGTAATGAAATTATTGAGAGAATATTTAGATAAACAAGGCTTTATTGAAGTCAAAACCCCGGCCCTCCAGCCGATTTACGGTGGGGCTTCGGCCAAACCATTTGTTACCCATCATAACATTCTCAATATTGATCTTTATTTGAGAATCTCGGACGAACTTTATCTAAAAAGACTGATTGTCGGCGGTTTTGAAAAGGTTTATGAAATTTGCACTGATTTTAGGAACGAGGGAATCGACCGCTGGCATAATCCAGAATTCACAATGCTCGAATTTTATCAGGCCTACGCCAACTACAAAGACTTAATGAAGATGACGGAACAAATGCTCTCGGAAATCGCCAAAAAAACAGCCGGTTCTTTGGTCGTCAAATACAACGAGGCGAAAATCGATTTTAAACCGCCGTGGAAAAGGGTTCCTTATTTAGAGGCTTTTAAGACCATGGCCGGAATTGACCTTGAAGAATACTCCACTTTCGAAAGCCTGAAAAAATTAACCGAGAAGAAAAAGATGGCCGTCGATTTTAAAACAGCGACTGACTTTCCAACCTTAGTAGATCATCTTTACAAAGAACTGATTCGGCCGAAGATCGTTAACCCGACATTTTTAATCGACCACCCTTATTCAATGCGCCCCCTGGCCAAAAGAAAAGCGAAAAGCCTGGACAAAGTTGAAAGCTTTCATTTGATTGCCGGCGGCATCGAGCTGGTCAACGCTTACTCCGAACTCAACGACCCTCAAGACCAAAAAACCAGATGGCAGGAAGAAATGACCAGAGGCAAAAAAGGGGCTAAAGAATATCAGGTTTTAGACGAAGATTACATCGAGGCCTTAGAATACGGCATGCCGCCGACAGCCGGCTGGGGCATGGGCGTTGACCGCTTTTGCGCTTTATTGACCGACCAGCATTCGATCAAAGACACGATTCTGTTCCCAACGATGAAACCAAAATAATAGTATGTTCACTCCTACCCACTTAGGACCATCATTACTTTTTTTGGCTATCAAACCAAAGATTTTTAACTCATGGGCTCTGCTTTTGGGCAGCGTCGTGATGGATTTTGAAAATGTTTTTTTGGTGATTTTAAATGTTCTAAAAGATTGTCCCGGCTGTTCTCACCATGGTTTTTTCCATTCAATTTTAGGGGCAATTTTCGGCAGCCTCTTGCTCGCTTTCGCCCTCGCCTTTGTGCTTAACTTAGTTAAGCACAATAAAAACGGTGATTCTCGACAAAAACTATTTTTCAGCAGCCTGCTCGGCTGGACGCTCCATATTCTCGCCGACAGCCTGGTCCACCGTGACGTCTTTTTATTCTGGCCCCTCAAAATAAATCCCTTTTTGGTCAGCTGGACCCTCTACTGGCCGCTCAGTTGGGGCCTAGGAATCCTCGGCCTGTTCTCTGCGATCATCTTGTTGATCAGAATTGTTAGAAGTAAGCAAGCTTAGCCTTCCGAAGAAGGTAAAAAAACGGCTTGACAACAAAAACTAATTGTTTAATATAGAAACATAGTTTGAAAACAAGTTAAAAGCGATGAAAGGAGAATTCTCCCTCCTCGAGCTGACAGGGAAAATCGTTCAGAACTAACCTGTTCCGGGTACGCCCGTTAAAGCGTTAGCGACCCGCTACCAAATGGCGTCGGGTCCAAGGTTATTGCAGTAATGCGGTAATGAAATAAGGTGGCACCACGAGATTTCTCGTCCTTATCAAAGGACGTTTTTTGTTTTTGAAAAACAAAACATGAATAACGAATACGATATATCGGGCAATTTTGCCCGCTATAAAAAGAAATCAACCAAAAAGAGGGGATACGACATCGTCGTTTTTGACTGCGACAGCACCCTGACCAAAATCGAAGGCGTGGATCTATTGGCCGAACTCAAGGGCAGAGAAAAAGAGGTCAAGGCCCTGACCGAGATGACGATGAACGGCCATCTGCTTTTTTCTCAGGCCCTCCATCAAAGGCTGGAAATGGTAAAACCGACCAAAAAAGAACTGCTCTGGCTAGGAGGACAATATATTGAGAATAGATTATCCGACGCCAGAGAAGTGATCGCTCGTCTCAAAGAGGCCGGAAGAAAAGTTTATATTGTCACCGGTGGCTACCGAGAAGCGGTAGAAATATTGGCCGAATACCTTGGAGTTAAAAAAAGAAATGTTTTTGCTTTAGACTTGAAATTCGGTAAAAACGAAAATTATCTCGGGCCAAATTGGAAAAATCCGCTCTCTCAACACGACGGCAAACGGGAGATTTTACGACGAATTTCAAAACAGGGTAAAACCATTTTCGTCGGCGATGGCGCCACCGACCTAGAAACCAAAGACGTAGTTGACCTTTTTGTCGGTTTCGGCGGTGTCGTGGTTCGACCGATCGTCAAAGAAAACGCCGATGTCTTTTTGGAAGAACTAAGTCTTTTGCCAATCTTGAAGATAGTTCAAAAAGGTCGAAAAACGTGATAAGATTAACAAGAACAAATAATTAAAAAACTATGCTAGACATCAAACTCATCCGCCAGAATCCGGAATTAGTCAAAGAGGGCTGCCGTAAAAAGCAGGTTAAAGTCGACATCGACCGGCTCTTGGAAATCGACAAAAAAAGGAGAGAACTAATGTTGGCCCTCGAGGATATCCGCGCCCAGAAGAACAAGGCCAATGACGAGATTAAGCAGATTCACGACAAGTCAGAAAGGGAAGTCGTCATCCTCAAAATGCGAGAGCTGGATAAGGGCAATGACCGATTAGAAGCTGAATTTAAGGAAATTGACGCCGAATTCCAGGGATTATTGAGATCAATTCCAAACCTCCCTTTAGAGTCGGTGCCAGAAGGCAAAGATGACACGGAAAACAAAGTTATCAGGGAGGTGGGAAAAAGGACGAAATTCGATTTTGCCCATAAAGACTATCTCGAACTCGGCCAGAACCTGGATTTGATTGACACTGAGAGAGCGGGAAAAACCTCCGGTTCCCGTTTTGGCTTTCTCAAGAACGAAGCGGCTCTATTAGAATTTGCCATCATCAGTCTGGCCATGGAAACAGCCGGAAAGCGCGGCTTCATCCCTATTGTGCCGCCCGTCCTATTAAAACCGGAAATGATGGAGGGCATGGGCTATATTGAAAGAGGCGGAGAAGAAATCTACTTCCTGGAAAAAGACAACCTTTATCTCGTCGGCACCTCAGAACAAATTATCGGCTCCATGCACGCCGATGAGATCTTCGAAGAAAAAGATTTGCCTCAGCGCTACATTGGTTTCTCTTCCTGCTTTAGACGGGAAGCGGGCAGCTATGGCAAAGACACTCGAGGCATCCTGAGGGTCCATCAATTTGACAAGGCGGAAATGTTCAGTTTTTGTCCTCCGGAAAAGTCAGTCGGAGAACATCAGCTTCTTCTTTCAATTGAAGAAGAATTGATGCAGAAACTCGAATTGCCCTACCATGTTTTGCAGATTTGCGGGGGAGATTTGGGAGACCCGGCCGCGGCCAAATATGATCTTGAGGTCTGGCTGCCGAGTCAAGAGAAATACCGAGAAACCCATTCAACTTCAAACTGTACCGATTATCAGGCCAGACGGTTAAATATCCGTTATCGGAAAAAAGACGGCTCGCTAGAATTCGTTCATACTCTCAACGGCACGGCCTTTGCCGTTGGTCGAACTTTAATTGCCATCTTGGAAAACTATCAGCAAAAGGATGGTTCAATTAAAACACCGAAGGCGCTGCAAAAATACGTCGACTTTAAGGAAATAAAGAGATAGAGAATGGAAATAAACAAACCGACGATTTTAATCCTCCATGGCTGGGGCTCGTCTTCTGATTCCTGGGTTAAGGTTGGAGAAATATTAAAAAGCCAGGGCTATCAGGTTTTCCGCCCTGACCTCCCGGGCTTTGGCCTTGAGGCGCCGCCGACAACCGCCTGGGGAATCGATGACTACCTCGAATGGGTGAACCGATTTTATCTTCAGAATAACCTCAAAGGATTTTTCTTGCTGGGCCATTCTTTTGGAGGAAGGGTGGCCATTAAGTTTGCTGTTCGTTATCCAGAAAAATTAAAAGGGCTTATTCTTTTTTCGGCCGCCGGCGTCACTCCTCGACCCAAGTTTAAGCTTTCTCTGATTTCTATTTTGAGTAAAATCGGAGGCGGGATCTTATCTCTGCCGGTTTTGAACTTATTCAAAACAGCCGTCAGAAAAACCGTCTATTTTGTCTTAGGAACCCGTGACTATTATTTCCTCTCCAATGAAACTATGCGAGAGACATTTAAGAAGACGATTGAAGAAGACCTCAGTTCTTCCCTTAATCAGATAAAGGCCAAAACATTGATTGTTTGGGGAGAAAAAGATTATGTTACCCCTTTAGGAGATGCCCGGAGAATGAACCGGGAAATTCCCAATTCTCTTATTAAAACTATTCCGGACGAAGGACACAATATCCATTTAAAGTCTCCGGGGAAGTTGTCCCGAGAAATAATCTGGTTTTTAAATAGCTTAAAGGAAAATGATGGCTAAGTTTTTGCTGATTTTATCCTTAAGTTTTTTTTGGCTCGCCCGCGAACTGAAAATCGCCCTTTTTTATCTTTACCTTTGGCAGTTAAAAGAATATCACCTGGGTCGGTTTTACGACCATTTCCGAACCGAAAAAAGCAAGAGGCTGATTTTCCACCCTTTGAAGATTGCCAAAATCCTGCTTTTCTTAATTTATATCTGTTTTTTCTTCTTTCCCACGATCGCTTTTTTACTCAACTCCTTGTGGCTTTTTTCGCTCTTGATCATCTATGGTCTCGAGGCGGTCGTCTTTCTTAAAGACGTTTTCCGGAAAACTTTGAAGAAGCCGACCCTGACGATTAAAACGGTTTTCCTCGGCTTGGTCGTCATTTCTGCCTTGGGATCGGGGCTGATTCTGGCCAAAGTTGTCTTCCCGAACGATTTTCAGAAATTCCTGCTGACCCTTCTCGTTTTAGACATTTTTTCTCCTTTCTTAATTTCTTTACTGGTCATTTCTTTCCAGCCGTTAACTATCATTTGGCAAAAAAGTATTATTGAGAAAGCCAAAAGGAAGCGGGCGCAGTTCAAAAACCTCGTCGTTATCGGCATTACGGGCAGCTACGGCAAAACTTCAACCAAAGAGTTCCTCGCCACCATCCTGTCTCAGAAATTAAATGTCCTACGGACTAAAGAGCATCAGAATTCCGAGATGGGCATCTCCCGCTGTGTTTTAGACGAATTAAACGAGAATCACCAAGTTTTTGTCGTGGAAATGGGAGCCTATGGGGTGGGCGGGATCAAGCTCTTGGCCGACATCGTTAAGCCCCAAATCGGCATTGTCACCGGCATCAATGAACAACACCTGGCCCTTTTCGGAACAATGGAAAACCTCATTTCCGCCGAAGGCGGACAGGAGCTGATCGAAAGCCTGCCTAAAAATGGAGTTGTCATTCTGAACGGAAATAGTCAACTGGTCATGTCCAACTTCCGTTTTTTGGCCCTGGATTTAAAATCCCAGATCTTCTGTTCCACCAAAGAAAAAATGGACATCTGGGCCGAAGACATTAAAACAGAAAAGGACCGGCTCTCTTTCCGGATTGTTTCTAAAGACGGCCAGGCGGCCAACTTCAAAGTCAATTTGGTCGGCCGGCAAGATGTGGAGAATATTTTATTAACCGCCGGCGGCGCCAAAGAGCTGGGTTTTACTCTTGAAGAAATCGCCCGAGCGGCGGAAAGAATAAAGCCAGATCAAGGCGCCCTGAAGCTTTTAAAGGGGAGTGGGGGAGTTGACCTTATTGATTCAACCTATTCCGCCAATACCAATGGCGTCCTGGCCGCCCTCGACCATCTCAAGCTCTGGTCGGGGAAGAAGATCATTATTATGCCCTGTTTGATTGAATTGGGCTCGGTTTCAATTGAAGCGCACCGTCAGATCGGCAAAAAGATTGCCGAAGTTTGCGATCTGGGCGTCATCACTACGCAGGACAAGTTTGCCGAGATTAAAGAAGAGGCGGTTCGCCTGGGGATGAATCCTAATAATATTTTGTCTTTGGAAGATCCGCGGGAAATCTGGGAAAAAATCAAGGGTTTTTGCCAAGAGGGCAATGTTTTGCTTCTGGAAGGCCGCGTCCCGCCGGAAATATTAGCAAAAGCTCAGGAGCCTTAAAAAAACATGTTCGATCAAAAATGGCCCGTACTCATCTCGCTTTCACCCAATACCGAAAAAGACGATCTGTCTCTGGCTTTGAAATTACTTTTCTGGCCTTGGCGTTGGAAGACAACGAATTACCATGGCGACCGCATCAGTACTTCGTCATTGGAGAATGAATTCAAGCAGTATTTAGGCATAAAACATGCTTTTACTTTTAATAGCGGCCGGACCGCCTGGTGGGCCATTCTCAAAGCTCTAAACCTCAAAGAGGGGAGCGAAGTTCTCATTCAGGCTTTCACCTGCAACGCCGTAGTCAACCCGGTCCGCTGGACTGGTTTTGAGCCGGTTTTCGTCGATATCAACGAAAGAACATTGAATATTGATCCCGTGGACCTGGAGAGAAAAATTACTTCGGCCAGCCGGGTTGTCTTGGTGCAACACACCTTCGGTCTCGCGGCCGAGATGGAAAAGATTTTGGGCATCTGCCAAAGACACAATCTGGTCCTGATCGAAGACTGCGCGCACAGCCTCGGCGCCACTGATCAAGGAAAAAGGCTGGGTACTTTGGGGAAAGCGGCCTTTTTCAGCTTTGGCCGGGACAAGGTCATTTCCTCGGTCTATGGCGGACTAGCCGTGACCGATGACGACGAACTGGGAAAGAAATTGAAAGAATTTCAATCAAGACTGCCCCAGCCGTCTCGTTTTTGGATCTGCCAACAGCTTCTTCACCCCGTCTTGACCAACCTTTTGGTCATTCCTCTGTACGGCCTGGCCGGGATGGGTCGATGGTTATTGATTTTGCTGCAGAAAATCGGCCTACTCTCTAAAGCGGTGAGCGGAAAAGAGAAGCGGGGAGAAAAGACTTCTGGCCTACTTCAAAGAATGCCCGACGTCTTGATTCTTCTCGCCGAAAATCAGTTCAAAAAGCTGGATCGTTTCGTTGCTCACCAAAGAGAAATTGCTCGGTTCTACGATGAAAATCTGACTAACCCTGAACTGATCTTGCCGCCGGCCCGATCGGGCCGCATCTATCTGCGCTACCCGCTTTTGCTTAAAAACGGGAAGACCGATAAAATGTTAGATGGAGCCCGGCGAAAAGGAATCTTCCTGGACGACGGCTGGAGGAAAACCGTCGTCACCCCGCCCGACACCGATCAGGCGAAGATGGGATACCGAGCGGGGGAGTGTCCAGCTGCAGAAAGGACGGCCCAGAGAATTTTAAATTTGCCGACGCACGTCAAAGTCTCCAGGGAGAAAGCGCGGCGAATCGTGGATTTTCTAAATAACTATCGTGGAGATCAGAGAAATCACTGATAAAAATGTTTGGGAGAGTTTTCTGGCGGGCGCCGCGGAAAAGACCTTTCTCCAGTCTTGGAATTGGGGAGAATTTAGCCAAAACATGGGCGAGAAAATTTGGCGCCTGGGAATCTTCGATGAAACAGAATTAATCGCCGTGGCCCTGGTAGAAAAAAAAGTGACCAAAAGAGGAACATTTTTACTAATACCACACGGACCGGTAACGATAAATTCCAATCCGCCAACCGGCGGACCAAATTATAAATCCCAAATTCTAGACACTTTGACAAAAAGGTTAAAAGATATCGCCGTCGAAGAAAAAACGAGTTTTATCCGAATCAATCCGATCTGGGAAAGAAATCCCGAAAACGACGGCTTCTTTAAAGATTTTCGGCTCGCCCCGTTGCAGATGCACCCCGAATCAAGCTGGAAACTAGATATTACTCTCCCCGAAGAAAACCTTCTGGCCGAGATGCGCAAAACCACCCGCTACCTGATCAAACGAGCGCAGAAAAACCAAGACATCCGGATCGACCAAAGCCGAAACCTGGTCGACGTTGAAAAGTTCAGTCGATTTCATGACCAGGTCTCTCAAAGGCAACGTTTTGTCCCTTTCTCTTTGGAGTATCTCCAAAAAGAATTTCGGGCTTTCGCCCCTGACGATGGTGTCCGACTATTTTTCGGTTATCATAACAATGAGGTGGTGGCGGGCTCTTTTGTCATCTTCTGGTCGGGCATCGGCTTCTACCATCACGCTATTTCTCTGCCCCGCTACGCTAAATTCTCCATTCCCTATCTCTTACAGTGGGAAGCGATTAAAGAAGCTAAAAGAAGAGATTGCCATCTTTACGACTTCTGGGGATTTGTCGATCCTCAAAAACAACCGCGTCACCCCTGGGCCGGACCAACCTTGTTCAAAATGGGGTTTGGCGGTCAGGCCGATGAATATGTTAAAACCCGGGACTTGGTTCTCTCCCCCAAATATTGGTTCACCTACCTCCTTGAGAAGCTAAGGAAGGTAAAGAGAAGACTTTGATGGTTAACAGCCAAAAGAGAAAATATAAAATCAAAAAAAAGAGATCACTCTTAAAAAGCCGCCTCTTCTGGTCGGCTTTATTGACCATTGTCGGATTGACCTTGACCGCCGACCTGATTCTTTTTTCTCCGTTTCTACAGATCAATGAGATTTCCGTGTCGGGCAACGAAAGGATTCCGGCCACAGAAATTCAAAATTCTATCTGGCCCGAGGTCGAGAAAAGCTTTCCTTTTGGATTAAAAAGCCGAAGCATTCTCTTGGCCGACCCTCCATCGATTAAAACCCGGCTTCTGGAAAAATTCCCTTTAATTGATGGTTTGAGCGTCAAAAGACTCCTGCCCAAATCCTTGGTGGTTGAAATCGGAGAAAGGAAAACCGTCAGTCTTTGGTGCTGGGAAATTAATTGCTTTGCCTTGGATAAAAATGGGGTCATCTTTGAGGCTGCCTCAGAAGGTCAGGCCGGTCTAGTGATTAAATCAAAACAGCCCAAAAATGAAATCTCGATCGGGAAAAAAGTGATGGAAGAAAAAATCTTAGAACAGATTCTCTTTATTCAACAGACGATGAGTCAAAAGGCAAAAATCGAAGCCAAGGAATTCACCCTCTTTGAGAACGACCAAAGACTCAATGCTAAAACTAACGAGGGCTGGGAAGTCTTTTTCGACCTCAAGGGAGACGTCAACTGGCCGCTGGTGGAGCTGGAGCTCGTCTTGGAAAAAGAACTCCCTCAGGAAAAAAGAGGGAGTCTGGAATATATTGACCTCAGATTCAACAAAGTTTACTACAAATAAATGAGGCCGGGCCTCGTAGACCTAGTCGATTTTGTAGACGAAAATTGAGTGGCCGATTGTGGTTACGGGTTTGTATTGGTCGAGCCAGCGATAATAGCCGGTTTTGTCCCGAAAACCTTTGACGGGTTCGCCTCGTCCGCCCTGTAAAAGGGTGGCGGAAACCGCGAGATATGGCGTTGCGGTTAATTCCTCGGGCTTCTGGTCTCCCCGCCATGGTAAATACCGTTGGCCCAGGTAATATCGGGTGTCGGAACCGCCAAAGTAATCGAGATAAATCTTCTCGATTTTATTTTTCTCCAGCCATTGATCAAGCCTTTTCAAATCCTGGCCCCAGTCCAGATTAGAATCAACCGCATAAATATAACCCTGGCTGGGACCGCCGGCCAGTTCGTTAAAATAGGCTAGGAAAGAAGGGTAAACATTAATCACGGAAAAAGCTTGCCAGGCTAAGAGAAGTCCCAATAAAGCCAGTTTTGGCTTCAAAAATGGCGGCCTTAACCACAAAAGGGCCAATCCGCTGGTTAATAAGATGGTAAAGGGGAAAACCGGCAAGAGATGTCGGACGCCAATATTCAAGTTACCGCCTAAGGTTGTCAACCAATAAAAGGCAATAAAGCTGAGAAAAGAGAATTCCACAAAATGGTTCTTTAACCATCCTCTTAATCTGGACAAAGGATTCTGCCAAAATGGTTTTTTTACCAAATAGGCCGCGGTCAAAACACCGATCAAAAGCAAGATAAAGAAGGGGAGTGGTTCCTTGATTAAATAGACAACCGGGAAATAGTTTTTCCAACCCGTCGCGGAAACTTCGCCCAAAAAATAAGTAGTGTTGCCGGCCGCCCCTCTTTGCAAAACCATGACCAGGCCTAAAAGATAAGCTGCCAAGGGTCGGAGGACGGAGCTATCAGACAGAGGCGGAATAATCTTTCGCAAAGCCTGAATGGGATGAGAAGCCAGAATGGAGCTGGCATCCTGAGCTTGCTTTTCCGGTGGATAGTTCCAAACGTGATAGACATAGAGCAGCCAAACCACGGTCAATGCTATAATTAAAATGACAACGAATTTAAGGCCGTGGGTGAAAAAGGAAACAAGAAACTGGCGCCCGGAAGCAGAATTCAGCCAAGCCGAGACCAGGATCAAGAATCCGAGAAACGGCAGTATCAAGATCGTCGAAAACTTAGTCAGAAGAGCCAAGCCAAGAGCCAATCCGGCGATCAACAGACTCTTTTTCGAAGACTCTTTTAGGAACTTGAGGAAATAATAACTGGCCAGGACCACTCCCAAGGCGGCTCCAATATCGGTTGTCACTAGCCGACCATGAGCCAAAAAAGTTGGTGAAAAGGCGAAAAGAAAAAGCGCCAGCAGAGCGGCCTTATTCCCATAGAGCTCTTTGGCCCACTTGAAAACATAAAAGCCCAAAAGCAAAAGGACGAAAATCATGGGAATTCTGGCCAAAAAAATGATCTTTTCGGCGGGGTTTCCTGACCGGAAAAGAAACTGATTGCCGAACTCCCATTGACCGTTGACGTCTTTCTGCCAAGCAGGACTGTTCAACGGAAAGCTAATTCCCTTGATAAAAAGCAGGGGCAGGGCGGCCAGATCCTTGATTAAAGGCGGGTGCTCCGGATTAAGACGCATGTCTTTCTGGGTCAGATAGGAGTAGCCGGCCGGCAAATGGGCGAGCTCATCCATGGTCAAAGAATCATCTTTAATGCTAAAAACCGCTATTGCAAAAACGAATACGAGGAGCGAAATAGCGATTAAATTGGTTAGACGGGAAGACATGGCTTTTAATTTTCAATTCTCAATTTACAATTTTCAATCAATGATACAATTGAAAATTCATTGAAAATTAGTAATTACTTTAGCATCGGGAAACATGTTTTTAACCCTCTCTGCTAAGTTATTGTCTTCCTTCATCAAAACAATAACAGTTTTTCTACCATCTATCTTTATTTTATCCAATTCCTCCGGTTTCAGATAGACCGCGCGCAGTTTTCCGAACTTGGCTCTTTCCAAAAACATGATTGTTTGACTGGGCATAGGAATGCCGTCCGGATAGGGGACGGGAACGCCAGATTCATTAACAATAACATATTTTTGCGTTTCCTCTGGCAGGGAATTAAGATGATCGGCAATTTGAACATATTTTACGGTAAAAGCGCCTTCAACGTTAGGGTTTTTGGCCCAGACAAAGAAATAACGCCCGGTGTCGAAAAACCCCAAGAAAACCACAGCCGCTAAAACTAGAATCGCGCCAAACCTTCTCAAAGATGGCTGAACTTTATATTCCGAGCAAAGCTGGTAAAACCAAAAAACCGCGACGGCAACGAAAATATAGGCGACCGGGATAACGCCAATGGTCCGCAGGGCATGCGGGATGCCTTCCAAAGTCAAAGCCCCGGGTAAAAGCAAGGCGAAAAACCAGCTCAACAAGAAACCGTGAACGGCAACTTCTCGCCACTTTCTTTTGCGAATGCCACGGATCAAATCCCGGACGACCAAAAAAAGGCCGAGAAACATTAGAACTCCTAATCCTGGCGCCAACTGCGGCCAGCCGGGCAGATTGTGGCGCCAGTTGCTGTCGCCGGCAAAAACAAACATCTGGAGATGGACGAAAAGGCTCTTGGCGAACTCCAAAATCGGGTTAGCCGAAGAAAAAACAGAAACCCCGGTCGCCCGGCCGATAAAATCTTGGGGATTGGTTAAAAAGTAAAGACCAATGGGTAAAGCAATAATAAATACCGATAACAAATAACCGGTAACTAATAACAGATATTTTTTCTGGAGATTTTCCTTTCGATAACTCAACCAATAGGGGATAAGCAGAAATGGCAAGATTAAGGGCGCCACTCTAAAAGCAATATAAGTATGAAAGCCCAAGCCAAAAACCGCGCCGGCAATAATGACCGGCCATAATTTTTTCTGCCTCAATCCCAAAAACAAAAGGTAAAAAGCCCAAACCAGGAAAAACGGCACCATGATGGCCCGAAAACCAAAGCGGGAAAAATTCAAATGCCAGAAACTAGTGGCCAAAAGAAAAACAGCTAGAAGTTCGAAGTTAGAAGTTAAAAATCGCGGGCCTAAAAGACGAAATACCTCTTTAACTAGAAGATAAAAGCCAAAAACGGTGAGAATGCCGATTATGGCGGCGACAATTTTGATTGTCCAGACCGATGGGCCGAAAATCAAGAAAGATAAAGCAATCAGGTTGATAAATAATCCTTCCCGGCCGTTATTTTCCGGATAAAAGGGTTTAAAGTTGCCGCTCTTTAAGGCGTCTAGAGCATCATTGCCGTTCATGGCCACGTCCGGATAAAGCCCGGGCGGAATCGTGTCCAACTGCCAGAAACGTAAAGCCCCGGCTATAAGTAAGATCAAAATCAGCAAAATTATCTCTTGTTTCCTTATCATTAATTTATTTTAGCAAAAAACAAGGATCATAACCAATACTAATCTTCCATAAATGATGGACGACCGTTCTTCGTTTATGTCACAATAATAAGAGGAGTTTTAAAACGCCGACAACGTACAATTACTGCGATCGCTTTAATTGTTAGTTATTTTGTTCAGAAAAACAAAAAGTTCCGGCGCACTCTTGAGGGTTCGGCAATCCTTAGCAATCTCTGGGCTTGACTGCTAATCTGGGTTTGGTAGAATGTTCATTGAGAAGGAACATTCTTTATGGAATTGACCGAAAGACAAAAATTAATACTGGGAAGGACAGTTGAAGAATATATCGACTCGGCCAATCCCATCTCTTCCGGCGAGCTAAGTAAGAAGCATGATTTTGGCATTTGTACGGCCATGATCCGCATCGAAATGGAAAGGCTAGAGGATGAGGGATTTCTTTTCCATCCTTTCATTTCCGCCGGCCGAATGCCCACCGACAAAGGTTATCGCTTTTTTGTCGACCACCTTCTGGAAAACAAAAAACAAAACTTTAAATTTAAAGAAGAGGAATTAGCCAAAGAAGTCCGGCAAGTCAAGGGAGAAGTTAAGGATTACTTTAAAACCATCCAGGAATTAACTAAGATCGTCTCGGAATTCACGTCTTCCCTGGCCCTCAGCTATCTGCCGGAAAAGGAACTATCCTTGAAAGAGGGTTGGGGCGAGGCGGTTAAAGAACCGGAGTTTTCTGATAGTAAGTCTTTCGAGAACTTTATTGGCTTGGTCGAAAGCTGGGAAAGAGAAGTCATCCCCGAACTAAACCTATCAAGCCAAATCGAGGTCTTTATCGGCCAGGAAAACCCCAGTCCCAAAGCCAAGGATTTTACCATCATTGCTTCCCGCTGCTCTTTCCCGGAAGACAAAGAGGGAATCCTGGTTATCTTCGGCCCCAAAAGAATGACTTATAACAAGAATATTTGGACCCTTAATTCGATTACAAAATTACTCTTAGAAGACTAGAGCATGCCCACAGAAGATACCGAGGAGTTACCGCTCAATGAAGTTGAGCGGTCGCTGGAGGAATGCCAGAAACAGAGAGACGAATATTTAGCCGGCTGGCAAAGGGCCCGGGCTGATTTTCTCAACTATAAAAAGGAGGAAATTGAGCGCCTCAAGGGATTCATCAATTACGCGAGCGAGGAGACGATTTTAAAAGTCTTGCCCTTGTTAGATAATCTGTATCTGGCCGAGAAGAACCTGCCCGAAAACCTGAAAAACGACGATTACGTTAAGGGATTACTGCAGACCAAAACACTGTTTGAAAACTTCCTCAAGGAACAGGGGATTGCGCCGATTGAGGTCTTGGGTAAAAAATTTGATCCGAATTTACACGAAGTCATTGAGGAGGTTGAAGTAAAAGACCAAGAACCGGGCATTATAGTTGAAGAGATCCAGAAGGGTTATTTAATCCAAGAGCGACTTTTAAGACCGGCCAAAGTTAAAATCACTAAACCCGAGGTATGAAAATCTCAGAAATCATTGAGAAGAATAAGAAATCCATGGTCTTGCTGGAAATCCTTATTCCTAAGGACAACGATCAAGCCATGCGCAGCGTCCGGGGCACGGGTTTCATTGTTTCTCGAGACGGAAGGTTTATAACCAACAACCACGTTTACCAGCAGATACCCGAAAACGAAAGACAATATCTTAGAGTCATGGTGCCCGGCAAAACCGATGACAAGGGTATCGTCTATTATGATAGTTACCGGCTAGAGTTGTTAAGAAGAGATGAAGAAAATGATCTCGCTCTGATGAAAATCATCACTCCTCCGGAAACCGCTTTTGCTCCGGTTGGCGATATGGCTGAATCTGAATCAATTAAAGAAGGGGAAGAGGTCCTTTTCCTGGGCTATCCTTTGGCCACGGAATTAATGAGCCTGGGTTTTGGCATCACCCTGGCCGCCAACCACTGTATCGTCAGCGCGATAAAACGGAGAATCACCGACGGTTCAATGCACTTTTTCATGGTGGATACGCACATCAATAATGGCTCCAGCGGTTCACCGGTCTTCTCGGCTGAAACGGGAAAAGTTGTGGGCGTGGCCAGCGGCCGAATCTCGGCCAAGATTCCGCTGGCCGAAAACAAGATGGCTGACATTCCCGCCAACATGGGAATTTGTCGGCCGGCCAAAGAAATTATTAATTTAATCAGTTAAGAAGTTATCATATAAAAAACTATGGCAAAAATTATCGGCATTGATCTGGGCACGACCTTTTCCGCCATGGCCATGGTCGAGGCGGGCGAGCCTAAGATTATCGAAAACAAAGAGGGAGCCCGGATTACGCCCTCGGTCGTCTCTTTGACCAAAAACAACGAGAGACTGGTCGGCGTTCTGGCCAAAAGGCAGGCGGTCACTAATCCTCAAAACACGATTTATTCCATTAAAAGATTAATCGGCCGGAGATTCTCTGACGCCGAAGTCCAGAGAGACAAGAAACTTCTGCCCTATGAAATCCGGGAGGCGGCCGACGGGGGAGTCGAGGTCAATATGGGTAACAAATGGTATAAGACGCCGGAAATTTCGGCCATGATTCTGCAAAAATTAAAACAGGATGCGGAAAGCCGCTTGGGTGAAAAGATCACCGAAGCGATCATCACTTGCCCGGCCTACTTCGATGATTCTCAAAGAAAAGCGACCAAAATTGCCGGCGAGATCGCGGGCTTTACCGTCAAAAGAGTCATTAATGAGCCGACGGCCGCGGCCTTGGCTTACGGCTTAACCAGAAAAAAGGACCAGCAGATCGTTGTCTATGACTTTGGCGGCGGCACCTTTGATATTTCGGTTTTGGATATCAGCCAAGATACGGTCGAAGTTAAAGCCACGGGCGGAGACACTCATTTAGGCGGAGATGATTTTGATCAAAAGATCATTGACTGGCTGGTGGATAATTTCAAGAAAGACCAGGGTATTGATCTGGCTAAAGACACTTTGTCTCTGCAAAGGCTGAAAGAAACGGCGGAAAAAGCCAAAATTGAACTCTCTTCCAGTCTGGAAACAGAAATTAATCTGCCCTTTATTACTTCTGACGCCGCCGGTCCCAAGCACCTTTATTTCAAGATGAGCCGAACCCAACTGGAGGAATTGGTCAGAGATGACATCGAAAAATCAATTGAGCTGGTCAGGCAGACGCTCAAGGAAGCGAAAATGGAACCGAAAGACATCGAAGAAATTATTCTGGTGGGCGGCCAAACCAGAATGCCGGCTATGCAAGAAGCGGTTAAGAACTTTTTCGGCAAAGAGCCGAACAAATCAATTAACCCGGACGAGGTCGTGGCCGTCGGCGCCGCCATTGAAGCCGGCATCCTCCAGGGAGAAATCAGAGACGTCCTGCTTTTGGACGTTACCCCGCTTTCTTTGGGCATCGAAACTCTGGGACGGATCAACACGACCTTAATTGCTAAGAATACGACGATCCCAACTTCAAAAAGCCAGATTTTCTCGACCGCGGCCGACAGCCAAACTTCGGTCGAAATCCACGTTCTTCAGGGAGAAAGACCCATGACCGATGACAATAAATCTCTGGGCCGATTCATTTTAGACGGTTTAGCTCCCGCCCCGCGGGGAATGCCTCAGGTCGAAGTTACTTTCGATATTGACGCCAATGGCATTTTAAATGTCACCGCCAAAGATAAGGCCACGGGAAAATCTCAATCTGTCCGGATTGAGGGATCGACGGGACTTTCCAAGGAAGAAGTCGAAAAAATGAGAAAGGAAGCCGAAATCCACGCGGCCGAAGATAAAAAGAAACAGGAGTTAACCGAGGCGAAAAACCTGGCCGATAACCTCGTTTACACGACGGAGAAAACTTTGAGAGAATTGGGCGAGAAAGTTCCGGCGGATTTAAAAAAAGAGGTTGAAGAGAAAGCCGAAGCTCTTAAAGCTCTCAAGGAAAGCGACAAGATTGAAGATATAAAGGCGAAGGCTCAAGACTTATCTCAAACGATTCAGAAGATCGGCGAGCAGGTTTATCGCCAGTCAGAAAAGCCGCCCCAGCCCGATGACAACTCGGGGCCCAAAGCCGAAGAAGGGGAGTACAAAGAGAAAGAAGAAAAGAAAGATTAATGGCCAAGGACTATTACCAAATTCTCGGTGTCAAAAAAGACGCCACCTCTGAAGAAATCCGCCAGGCCTACCATCAGCTCGCCCATAAACATCATCCGGATAAGGGCGGCGACAGCGAAAAGTTCAAAGAAATTAGTGAGGCCTATCAGGTGCTCTCAAGCCCTCAGAAACGGTCTCAATATGACCAGTTTGGGCCGGCTCCCGCCTATGGCGGGGATGGTGGTGGAGGACCGAGTCAGAATTGGGATTTCAACTGGTCTTGGAACGGACAACCGGCTCAGGAAAATATGGGATTTGATTTCTCTGATCTGGGCGATGTTTTCGAAGAGTTTTTTGGTTCGGGCGGCCCCCGAAAGAGAAAAAACGCCCAGAAGGGAAAAGATATTGAAATTGCCATAGGGATCTCTTTGGAAGAAACCCTCCGAGACCAAGAAAAAGAGATTTCCTTAGAAAAGTTCATCAAATGCCGCCGCTGCCAAGGCCTAGGCGGAGAACCTGGTTCTCAGATAAAAGAATGTTTTTCTTGCCGCGGCCTAGGTGAGGTCCAACAGATCAGAAGAACCGTTTTTGGATCCTTCACTCAGCTGGTCACCTGCCCCGAGTGCAAGAGCGAAGGCCAAAGACCGGAAAAACCCTGCAACGTCTGTCATGGCGAAGGCCGGATCAAAGACAGAGAAAAGATTAAAATTATTATCCCGGCCGGCATTGACCAAAACCAAATCATTAAAATGGGCGGGGCCGGAGATCAGGGGAAAAGAGGAAAAAACCCCGGCGACTTATATGTCCGGGTCGTGGTTAAATCTCATCCTATTTTCGAAAGAAAAGGAGACGACCTTTTTATGGAACTGCCTCTGTCTTTTTCCCAGCTCGCCCTGGGAGATGAAGTCGAGATCACCGACTTGGCTAAAAGGAAAATCATCTTGACCGTGCCGGCAGGATCAGAGCCGGAAAAAATATTAAGGCTATCGGACAAAGGCATCCCTCATTTCCGCGGCAAAGGCCAGGGCAACCTCTACGTCAGCCTGGGCATCAAAATACCCCAAAGATTGAGTCCGAGACAAAAAGAACTGTTGAAAAAAATCAGAGAAGAGGGTATATGATAAGATATTAGTCTCGTTAGGGCGAGGCAAAAAGCGGCCCCCATAGCTCAATTGGTAGAGCAATTCCCTTTTAAGGAAGTGGTTGGAGGTTCGAGTCCTCCTGGGGGCACCACAGAAACCCGGTTTTTACTGAGAAAAAGGTGTCATGAACCTTTTTTGGTCTTTTATTCGTAGGGAAAAAGGATTTTGATCGAAATCGTGCCAAAAGTGAGTTTTGAGCTTAAATTTGTTCGAGGAAAAAAGGTGACAGTCACCTTTCAAATTTCAAATCAGCTAAATAATTCTATAATTCTATATGGAAAACTCTAAAAAAATTGATCCTTCGACAGGCTCAGGATCAACCCTGAGCAAAGCCGAATGGGTTGAGTGGATCTTGCGTGTGGCCGTGGCCGGCGAGTTTGCTGGTCACGGCGTTTTCGCGCTTTCGGGCAAGCCCGCCTGGATTGATTGGATTCGCCAGCTCACGGGCATAGAAATCGGCACAGCGGCAACCCTTCTGACGCTCATTGGTCTAATAGATTTGCTTGTGGCGCTGGTTG
>MHTO01000026.1:0-9795 GCA_001823105.1 Candidatus Wildermuthbacteria bacterium GWA2_46_15
GGGCTATCCCATTTCATGATGTGCTCCGGTTGGTTGGTTACCCAGAGCAAAAAATCCCAGGGTTTCTTTTTCTCCGGGTCCACCTCGACGCGGCGGCCGCTCAGCTGCTTCTTTAAATTAAGCCTTGCGAATTGGGCGTAGCCCGGAAACTTGGCGGTATCGAAAACCAGGCCGGTCTTGGTCCGGTAAACAAACTCGTTCTTCTCGATCTTCTTGATAAGCTTTATTTGTTCTTTGATATGGTTGGTGGCCCGGCACAAAACGTCCGGTTTCTGGATATTGAGCAAAGTCAGGCTTTCTCGGAACTGCTGGATATACTTGTCGGCGATCTCCCAGACGGTCAACCCTTCTCTCTTGGCTCCCTTTTCCATCTTGTCTTCGCCCGCGTCTTCGTCCGAAGTCAAATGGCCGACGTCGGTAATGTTCATGACCCACTTGACCCTATACCCCAAGTATCTCAAAAACCGGATCAGAACGTCCCACTGGACGTAGGCGTACATGTGACCGATGTGCTGGTTCCAATAGACGGTCGGTCCGCAGGAGTAAATGCCGACCAATTTGGGCTTTATCGGCTTAAAATTTTCTAGTTTTCTCGTTAAGGTATTGTAGAACTGAATCATATTGTTTAATTTACCATTTTTTACCATTTTTTCAAAGCGGTAAAAAGTTGGGTTTGTTATCTCCTAAAAACTATGTTAAATTAAAACCATGAGAAAAGATATTATCGTTTCTCTGGTCATCGGGGAGATCAGCGCTTGGCTGATGTTGCTAATTTTTAAAAATATTGGGAACCTGCCTTTTGGATTCGACAAGCTCACCACAAGTTGGTGGCTCCTGCCGATCGTTTTTCCGCTACTCTGCGCCGGAGGAATGGTCGTCGCCCTGTTTTTCAAGAAAAGGCTGTCTATTCTTTACCAGTTCGCCAAGTTCTTTTTGGTGGGCGGCCTGAACGTGCTGGTGGACCTGGGCGTCTTAAACCTCTTGATTATTATTTCCGCCATCAGCGCCGGTCTCTGGTACTCCGTCTTTAAGGGGATTTCCTTTTTGGTCGCCACCGTCAATTCCTACTTCTGGAACAAGAATTGGACCTTTGCGCCTCAGCGGCGCATCCGCCGAGGAGGCGGATCGGCTGAGTTTGGTCAATTTCTGATTATTAGTACGGTTGGTTTTCTTATCAATGTCGGCGTCGCTTCTCTGGTGGTTAACCTCATTGGCCCCCAATTCGGATTAGCCCTCAAGACCTGGGCCAATGTCGGCGCTTTGCTGGGCAGCGTAGCAGGATTAATGTGGAATTTCATAGGGTACAAGTTTGTGGTATTCAAATAACCATATGTCTCAGGTCTTCTACCGCAAATACAGACCAAAAACATTCAGCGAAGTCATCGGCCAGGAACACGTCGTCAAAACTCTGACCAATGCTCTAAAGTCCGGAGTTATCTCCCACGGCTATTTATTTTCGGGCCCGAGAGGGTCAGGCAAAACTACCATGGCCCGTCTTTTGGCTAAAGCCGTCAATTGCTTGGACCGAAAAGGATCTGAACCATGCAATCAATGCGACAGCTGTATTGAAATTAATGGAAGCAGGGCGATTGACTTGATCGAGATTGACGCGGCCTCTTCGGGCGGCATTGACCAAATCCGGGAATTAAAAGAGGGGATTCATTTTTCTCCGACCAAATCCAAATATAAAATCTTCATCATCGATGAGTCGCACCAGCTGAGCAAGGAAGCGGCTAACGCCCTTTTGAAAACCTTGGAAGAACCACCCTCTCACGCCATTTTTATCCTGGCCACGACCGAAATCCATAAGATGATTCCCACCATCATTTCCCGCTGCCAGCATTTCGACTTTAGGCGGCTGACCCTGCCCGAGATTATCCAGCGCCTGGGAATAATTTCAGAAAAAGAGGGGATTAAGATCGAAAAACCCGCCCTCGAATTGATCGCTTTAAATTCAGGGGGGTCTTTCCGGGACGCCGAAAGCATTCTCGACCAGGCCGCCACTTTTTCTTCTCAAATAGGAAAAAAAGAAACCACCATTTCGGTTGAGGATTTAAGAGAGTTGTTGGGCGTGGTGGAAATGGGAAAGATCAGCCGATTGGTTGATTTATTGTCCGACAAAAAGACGGCCCCGGCCATTGGCGCCCTGAACGAAGCCTTTGACCAAGGGGCGGATCTGCAGCAGCTGGCCATCGAACTGATCGGCTATCTCCACGCCACCTTGATGTTCAAGATCGGCGGCCCGGAACTCCACAATCCATTGATCGATGGCCTGACCGATGAAGAATTCCAAAAATTAAAAGAGCAGGCGGCTAAGCTTAAAGAAGAAGAGCTTCGCCGCCTGATCAATCTTTTGCTCGAGGCGCAAAACCGCATGAAATCTTCACCGATTATCCAATTACCCCTGGAGCTTGCCATCGCCGAGTTCTGTGGTATATAAAGAGAGAGATTTCACATTGCGGGGTCGTCTCGCCTCGCCGGCGAGCGCCGAGGAGGCGCTAACGACAGGACGCTAAAGACCATCGACCAAATAGGAGCAAACCGCTATTATGTGGTATGTTTACATCCTCAAAAGTCAGAAAAATAAAAGATTATATACGGGCATAACCAACGATCTAAAAAGAAGATTTTCCGAGCATAACTCTAATAGGGGTGGTAAATACACAAGTAGAAACGCACCTTTTAAGCTAATATTCTACGAGGCTTATTCAAATAAGAGAGATGCCGCTGAAGCTGAAAAGTTTTTCAAAAGCGGATACGGAAGAGAGGTGTTGAAAAAAGACAAGTTAAAACATTATTTTGAAACGAATAGATGAACGGATTCGTTAGAAAGGGCACGTGCGCCGACGGAGAGCGAATCCGCCTCTTCGGCGGATGTGCCGATGAGCACATCCGCCTCTTCGGCGGATGTGCCGATGAGGCACATTGCGGGGTCGTCTAACGGCAGGACAGCTTCCTTTGGAGAAGCATATTTTGGTTCGAATCCAAGCCCCGCAGCAAAATGCTTCGCATTTTGTCCCGAGTGAGGCGTAATCCGACGAGGGACTACATTTGCGAGGAAGTACTGAGCACAACAGCGCGAAGCTCAGATAAAGGGTTGGCACCGCGAGAAAAAACTTAATTTAATAAAGGAATCCAAATGAATAAGAAAATTCTCTTTTTGATACAGCAAGCCGGGCTGTTGTTGCAAATGCCCCGGTCGCACGTGCGTAATCTAGGAACCGCTTTTGATACCGTCGCTTCCCACAGCCACCACGCCTCAATTATTGCCTATTGCCTGGCGCGAATGGAAAAACTCAACCACGAAGAGGCGATGAAGGCGTTGAGCATGGCCGCTTTTCATGACCTGGCCGAAGGACGGACAGGGGATCTGGATTTTGTCTCAAAAAATTACACCAAAGACGACGAGGAACAAGCGATCAAAGACCAGTTTAAAAACATAGATTTCGGAGCCGATCTGGAAAAACTGCTCAAAGAGTATAATGAAAGAAAAACATTGATCTCTAAATGCGCGAAGGATGCTGATTCGCTGGCGCAGATGTATCACGAATGGGTTTTAACATGGAGAGGAAATAAGCTCGCCCAACAGTGGTTCGAAGGGGATTTCATTGCTCGCGTTCCTTATTTTGACACAAAGTCGGCAAAAAAGCTGGCTTTCGCTATGAAAGACAGCAATCCCAACGAGTGGTGGTGGGATGAATTCGTCGCGAAAGACGGTGAAGCCAAAACAAAAAAACATTTGCTCGGGAAGAATTACTCGAACAAAAAGAAGAAATAATAGCTCCGATCAAAACGTACCGTTCCGGAAGTTAAAAGTCGCTGAAATTTCGCAAAAAATAATGCTCATCGATGAAGTTGAAATAGAAATAAAGGCGGGCCATGGCGGAAAGGGCGCAGTGGCGTTTAATAAAAACATGAAAAGCCTCGGGCCGGTCGGAGGATCGGGCGGCCGAGGCGGCAGCGTCTATGCCGAAGGCGTCTCCGATCTCACCGCCCTCCAGCAGTTCCGCTTTAAAAAGGTGTTTTCGGCCGGGGACGGCCGGGACGGCCGCGGCCAATTCCGCGACGGTTACAACGCCGGTGATTTCGTCCTAAAACTTCCCATTGGCACTGTCGCCCACAACCTTACCAGCGGCCGCGAAATTAACTTTGAAAAGATCGGCGAGCGGATCCTCCTCGCCGCTGGCGGCCGGGGCGGGAAAGGCAATTTTCAATTTCGTTCTTCGACCAACACGACGCCGAAACAAGCGCAGCCGGGTCTGCCCGGAGAGCATTTTGCCTTCCGACTCGAACTCAAGTTTATCGCCGATATCGGCTTGGTGGGATTGCCGAATGTCGGCAAATCAAGCTGGCTCAACGAGCTAACCAACGCCAAAAGCAAAGTCGCCAATTATCCCTTTACCACACTTGAACCCAACCTGGGCGCCTACTACGAACTCATCCTCGCCGATATTCCCGGGCTCATTGAAGGTTCATCCAGCGGCCGGGGGCTGGGTATCAAATTCCTCCGCCATATTGAACGGACGCATATTCTTTTCCACCTCATTTCCGCGGAATCTGCCGATCCTTTGAAAGACTATGAAATCATCCGCCGAGAGCTGGGTGCGTGGAACACAGAACTTCTCAAAAAGCCCGAGCGTCTTTTTCTGACAAAAAGCGACTTGGCCACACCGGCAGAAATCAATAAAAAATTATCGGCGCTCAAAAAAATAGATCGCCGTGTAGTGGCAATCTCCGTGAACGACCCGAAAAGCCTAAAAAGGGTAGAAAAGATCCTGAATACTATCAAGGATGAGAAATAGATAAAAGAATGCTCATTCAACTCTCCGGCTGTATTCTCCGGTTTCGGTATTGATCTCGATGACGTCATCGGTTTCAACGAAAAGGGGGACGTTAATAATGGCTCCGGTTTCGAGGACCACGGCTTTAACTCCGCCCTGGGCGCGATCTCCTTTGATTCCCGGCGGCGCTTCCGTCACTTTTAATTGAACTTTAACCGGCGAAGAAAGGCTGATAATTTTTTCTTTGAATATCAAGGCCTCGCTGACTACGCCTTGTTTTAAGAAAGGGGCGGCGGAACCGATTTGTTCCTCGGTCAGCTCAAAACGATTTCTGGGATTATCCTCTTGGCAAAAGAAAAATTTACCGTTGTGACCGTAAAGATATTTCGCCTTGAGTTTCTGCAAATCCGCTTCCTTAAAATTATCGCTGGAATGAAAACCGCATTCAATAACCTTGCCCGAAATCATACTTTTCATCTTGACTTGAGCGATGCCCTCTCGCTGAGCTTTTTTCATCTGACTGAATTCTAAAACCTCCCAAGGTTCTCCCTCGTAGATAAAGCGAACTCCTCTTCTCAAATCAAAATAACCGAGCATAGCCTACACGGGGTGAGTATTATCTTAATATTTGACCGATAATTTCTTTGTGGCCCCTCAAGAACTCTGGCGCGAGCAGAGCCTTTTTGCCTTCGAGCTGAACCATTTCTATCACCAGAGAGCCTTGGCCGGTTTGAACGGCCACTTTCCTGTCCGGGGTCAAAAAAACAAAACCAGGCGGACTTTGAGGTTTCATCTCTGTCGTAACACGAACCTGCAAAATTTTCAAGATCTTGCCCTCAAAAAGAGTGTGAGTGCCCGGCCAAGGGTCAAAGGCCCGTATTTGTCTCTCTAAATCGTCGGCAGACTTTTGCCAGTTAATCCGCCCCTGTTCCTTCTTCAGCTGATGACAATATGGAGTGGGGGAATCGCTTTGAGGTTGCGGTGCCACCCGGCCCTGGAGCAAAAGCGGAATGGTTTTGACCAAGAGCTTAGCGCCCAAGCTAGCCAGTTTAGCCGTTAAGGTCGGAGTCGTCTCATCTGAAGAAACTTCGGTTTTCTCCTGAGCCAGAATATCTCCCCGGTCAACTTTCTCTGACATTCTGATGACGGTGACGCCGGTTTCCTTTTCGCCGTTGAGAATCGCGTGAGGAATGGGGGAGGCGCCGCGGTATTTGGGCAAAAGCGAAGGGTGAACATTCAAACAACCATATTTTGGTATTTCCAGGATTTCTTTTGTTAAAAACGGAGGACCATAGGCGGCGACAATAATCAATTCTGGTCTCAAATTTCTAATTTCTAATTCCCAATTTCTAATATCTTCTGGCTGGACAACTGGAATATGGTATTTTTCCGCCAAAACCTTGACGGGCGGGGGAGTGATCACCTGTTTCCGACCGACGGGCTTATCCGGAGAGGTGACAACCAAAATGGGCTTGAGATTGCTCTTGATCAGTTCTTCTAGGATTGTCGCGGCAAATTCCGGGGTTCCAAAAAATATGATGTTCATTTCATTTTATGATGCGCCATTCGACTTCGTCGTCGCGGCCGGCAAACTCCAGCCAATCGCCGTCTTTGGAGATGACGTACCATTTTCTTTTGGCGCCGGACCAGACGAGGAGATCGCCCTGGAAGTAGGGTTTTTTAACGATTTCCTTGGGCTTCAACCGGTCCAGTTCCAGCCACTTTTTAAAGACGGTTTCGATGGCGTAATCTAGTTTTCTTGAATTTGCCCAGGCGGCGACCGTATCTAAAGCCTTGATCGCTTTCTGGGTCGATCCCGCCAAGGTTAATAACTGCCGGGCCGGACGGGTAAAGCGGGAATAGATAATCTTTTTCTTTTTGGCGTCTTTTTTTATCTTTTCCAAAGTCAGGCCCTTGGTGTAAAAGTAATGGTTAACCACCTGTTGGATCTCGGTTTCCTCGAGTTTTTTGCGCCTCTCCGGCGCACCCGCCAATGAGGCGGGCTTCTTTTTTACCTTTTTATTATTCATATGTCAGTTCAATTCTAGCTTGATTGGTGTTACAATTCAAGAATGCCTCGTGTTTTTTGCGCCATCAATGTGCCCGAAAAGATCAGAGAAGAACTCAATTCTTTTCGGGACGAATATCCCGACCTGCCCCTGCGCTGGACAAAAAAGGAAAATCTCCACCTGACGCTTTTATTCTTGGGTTATGTCAACGACGATGAACTGCTCGATGTCTGCGACCTCGTCAAAGAAGTCGGTCGTCGACACACTCCTTTTACCATCAGCCTGAAAAGAATCGTCTTTGGTCCGCCTAAGAAAAAACCGCCCCGCCTGATCTGGGTCGAAGGCCGGGCCTCAAAAAAACTAACTCGATTGCAACAGGGCCTAGAAAGCTCCCTTTTTGAGAATGTAAAAGAAGATCCCGACCAAGAAACTCATGGTTTTAGTCCCCATATCACCTTAGCCCGAATTAAACAGTGGCAATGGCATCAACTAGAACCGGAGGAAATTCCCGAGATTGATAAAGAAATCTCTTTTACTTTTTTGGTTGAGTCAATCGAAGTCATGGAAAGCGAATTAAAAAAAGAGGGTCCAGAATATCATGTTTTAGAAAGCATCCCGCTTTCAAACTAAACTCAAAACGCAAAGCGCAAAATGCAAAACTACAACTCAAAATTTAAAACTTTTAATTTTACGCTGTAACTTTACGCTTTTCACTTTAAACTTTTCGCTTTATGCGTATTCACTTCATCGGTATTGGTGGCATCGGCGTCTCGGCTCTCGCCCGACATTATTTGTCTCAAAATCATCAGGTGACGGGCTCGGATTTGGAGCCTTCGGAAATTACCCAAGCCCTGCAAAAATTAGGGGCTAGAGTTCATATTGGCAAGCACAAAAGCGCAAATCTTTGGAAAAGGTTCGACCTTAAGAATTTCCCAAGGTCGAACCTTGATTTGGTTGTTTATAGCCCGGCGATCACTTCCGACAACCCAGAGCTGAAAAAAGCAAGAAAACAGGGGGTTAGATGCCAAAGCTATCCCCAAGCCTTGGGCGAATTGACCAAAAACCATTTCACCATTGCCGTCTGCGGCACCCACGGCAAGGGCACGACTACCGCCATGATTTCCTTGATTTTGATTAAGGCGGGGCTTGATCCCAGCGTCATCATCGGCACCAAACTCAAAGAATTTGGCGACTCTAACTACCGACCGGGAAAATCTCCATACCTGGTCATCGAGGCGGACGAGTACCAGAGCTCTTTTCTGAATTATCGGCCGCAGATTATCGTCCTGACCACGATCGACGAAGACCACCTGGACTATTTTAAGAACCTTGCCAACATTGTCAAAACCTTCCAGCGATTCATCGATCGCCTGCCCCAAAAGGGAATATTGGTGGTCAACCGGCTGGACAAAAACAGCCAGGGATTAAAAAGCTCGCCCCAAGTTAAATACTATTCATTAAAACAAAAAGAAGCTCGACTTTTAAAGAGAAGGTTAAAGCTGCCGGGTGACCACATCCTGGCCGACGCCCTAGGCGCATTGACCCTGGCCCGGAGCCTGAAGATACCCGATGAAGTTTCTTTCAGGGCTTTGTCCGAATACAAGGGGGCTTGGCGGAGATTCCAAATTCAAAAATTAAAAATCAAAAATCAAAAATTTACGATTATTAACGATTACGCTCATCATCCGACCGAAGTCGAGGTCACCCTAAAAGCCGCCAGACAAAAATATCCCAATAAAAAAATCTGGTGCGTCTTTCAGCCTCACCAATACCAGAGAACTTACTATCTCTTTGATGATTTTGCCAGGGTTTTAAGCCAGGCACCGGTTGACAAATTGATTTTGACCGACATCTACAGTGTAGCTGGCCGCGAGAGTCAAAGCATCAAGAAAAAAGTGAGTTCAAAAAAATTGGTGAGAGCCATCGTTAAAAATTTGAAAATACCGCTCCGCGGATTTCCGAAGAAATATGGAAATTGTAAATTGAAAATTAAAACCGTATTCTATATCCCGACACTTAAAAAAACTGCTAATTATCTGAAACAAAATCTCCGGAGCAAGGAGGTCCTCGTCGTTATGGGCGCCGGCGACATCTACCAGCTGCCGCTTTTGTTGACAAGCCCGAAGCGAAAGGGGAAGATGAATTAAGAACTAAAAACTCAACCATGACACTTTTTTTCTTAATTCTTCTGGCGGTCGCGACGGCTATCTTTTTCTATCAGCGCTCGCGAAAAAATAAAAAACCTTTACTCAAGCCGTCGCTGCCCGTAACGACACCGATTGAACCGCAAAAGCCCGTGGCTCCGCCCGCGCCAGCGTCGGTCGCACCCGAACCGCTTCAAGCGGCTCCGGTTCCGCCTCAACCAGTCATCGTCCTACCCCCGCCGTTCGCCCCGCCACCGCCAAATCCTTTTCGCCAAAGAATGTCGGAGATTTCCGAAGAACTTTCCGAGCCGGAATTGTCCGAACCCAAAAAAGAGTTTCTGCCACCGATAGCCGAGCCCGAGCCGACGCCACCGCCCAATCTGCCGGTTCAGTAGGAAATTAAGTATGAAAAATACAAGAGCGCGTTCGGTTTCGAACGCGCTCTTTGTTTTTGCGACTATTTTAGCCATCCTTCTAATGGCTGGGAGAGTCGCGACGGAATGATCAACTTCACAGGATATGACCCAGAACCTGACGGTATTCGACCCGCGAAGGTCAGATAACCGCTGTAGGTTCCTTTGGCCGTCACCTGCCCCGGAGGAAGATTCCGATATCCCGTCGGGGTGTACTCCGTCCCGTTCACCGCGAACTTGATGTCGCCCAATCCGGCTTGGAACAGATAAGGATCGCCACTCAGGTCGGTGATGGTAATTTCCACATCAACGACGAACTCATTAGCTCCCGTGACCCGGAGTTGCCGGAGCACGATGGTGCCAGAGTATGTCCCGCATCCGCCGGAGCAAACGCTGTTCGGGATGTTGGTGGTGTATTTCATCTGTCCAGTCGGGTTGCTTGTCCCGC
>MHTO01000026.1:9814-9942 GCA_001823105.1 Candidatus Wildermuthbacteria bacterium GWA2_46_15
GTCGCCGCTGATGGCCGGCAGGGGCGTCAGGGGCGTCACCGGCGTGGCTATGGGCGTGCCAACCGGCGGCAGGACTTGCACCCACGGGGTGGGCGAAGGCCCAGCCGGCGCAGGCGCCGCGCTTCCGC
>MHTO01000026.1:9966-11270 GCA_001823105.1 Candidatus Wildermuthbacteria bacterium GWA2_46_15
CGACAGCGACCAAACCGCAGAGACCGATCATACCGCCGAGGATGGCGGTCAAGACGATCGGCCGCAACCCGAAGGGTTGGGCGGGTGCCGTCGGCGCGGAGGGCGCCGGCGTGGGGGTCGGGGCCGGAGCCGGCAGGGGCGTCGGCGCGACGGGCAGGGGAGCCGGAGTCGCGGGAGCTGGCGTCGGCGGCGGCATCGTCGGACCAAAGGGCAGAGGCGGCAAAGTTGCGGGGGGAGAGACCGGCACTGACGGCGCCGAGGATGGCGAAGTCATTGGTATAGCCGGCAGAGGGGTTTGGGCGGGCGTAGCAGACGAGGAAGCCGGCGAAGCGCCAGAGGTTGGCGCCCCGCAGACTGGACACAACGGATTTGCCGGATCCGTCATGATGGGGTCAACCGTCTGTCCACAGCTAGAACAGGTAACCATAGTATCCTCCTTCAGGATAAATAAACTTGTTTGATTGCCAACGTACTGTACTGCTAGTATACCATACTTTTTCTTGATTGTCAAGATAAAATAGCTCTCCGGTTACCGTAATACAAAAGGCGCGCTGAGTTTTCAACGCGCCCTCTGTCCACACGCGGGGTAATCGTCCATTGAATCTACGGTCTTTGGCACCGGGGGCATTGCGGCAGGTGCCGCGAGTACTGATGCCCTTTGAAGCAAGGCACGATGGCCTTTTCCGCTTCGGCTAAAGCCGCTTCCCATTCTCTCGGACTCGGCCGCTGCTTGGGATTTTTGTATCCCTCGATGAAGCAGCGTCGCGCCAGGACAGAAACTTTGGGATAGAGCCAGCCCAGCAGCGGCGCCCGGGGAGGCAAGGCGATTTCCTTTGGGCACGCCTGCCGACTATAAGGAAACCAGCCATTTTTGATCCGTTGTTCTATGGGCAACGGATCACCCCGGCCCAGCCATTGGCTGCGATAAGGATGATTACCGTTGAGCAAGAGCTGGTATACCAGGATGCCAAGGGCGAAGGCGTCGTGTTCCGGGAGCCGCTGCACCCGGGCAAACGGCACGCCTTGCAGTTCGGGGGGAGTGTAGTCCGGCTTGCCGACCGGACAGGGGAGAACCTGACTGCCGATTTTCACCTGCATCGAGTCGCAGTCGATGACGGTGACCAACGCCATGGGATTAACCAAGACGTTGGATTCATTGAGGTCGCCGATGACATAGCCGCGGGCGTGCAGAGCGCCGACGGCCGCGGCGAGGTTGCGGGCTGACCGATGAAGATACTTCCAGTCAAACCCGGGCAAAACTTTCTTCCTCATCATCGGGTTGATCACCTGGATGAGCATCACGG
>MHTO01000026.1:11673-22482 GCA_001823105.1 Candidatus Wildermuthbacteria bacterium GWA2_46_15
TCGGCGGCGGTGACGGATTCAATGAGGGGCTGGAAGAACTTGTTGAAAGGCGTCCAGTCCTTCATCTGCATCGCCAGCCGTACCAGACCGTCGGTGGAAACGATCACGGATTTGATCGACGACACGTGGTAGACCATGATCTCGACGCGATCAATGGCGTCGGTCACGGTCAGGAATACGGTTTCGTTCGCGTACTCTCCCTTTTGCTGACCTATCAGAGAGAAGAACGAACCGTCTTCCAGCTGAGTCACGGCGAAGCCGTCGCCGAGACGAGCCACCGCCACCAATTCATCGGTCACGACCACGACCCAGAGCGTACACGCCAAATCCCGGAGATCAACGCTTTCTTCTGACGCCAGCGTTTCCAACGCCAGGCGCGCTTGCTCAAAAGCGTTGAGGAGAAAGCGCATCCAGCCAACCCCGAGTTGGGGAAAGGCGGCGCTTTGGGCAAAGGCCATCACGGCTTTGACGGCTTCGGTAGAACCAAGCTCAGAACGCTTGGCCGAACCGGCGCCGTCGGCGACCGCAATCACCAAAGTGCCATCGGGAAACTGCGCGCAGGCGTGGGCGTCTTGGCAGGGTGTGCTGAGTTTCAGGTGGGACGTTCCCTGCCTTGACGCCCCAGCGATCTTCCAGTAGTTCTTCATGACGATTCTCCTTGTGTGAACTTATCTGACGTTATTCAATTGCCAACGAGCTTGATGAACAAAGTATAACATATTTAGAATAAAATGTCAAGATAAATAGGTTGACCTTTGCAACGTAAAAGGCACACTGACTTCAGTGTGCCTTTGGCTGTGGTGAGATGGAAAGTGCTAAACCGAGGTGTCGATGATGATGCCGCCGGGGACAGGGGGCAAGGCGACCTGGTCGCCGAGCCGCGACTGCGCGACAGAACTGACGCTTTTCGAGAGCCAGACGAACAGCTCTTTGAAGTCCAGTCCGGCCATCTTGAGCGCCAAGCCTTTCGCCGAAAACTGCTTGAGGACTTCCACGTCCGCCTGATCGCCGACGGCGATCGGGAACATGGTGACGCCCTTACGCAGTTCCTCATCCTTGCTCGCGGCGGCGGCCCGCTGCCAGGTGCCATCGGGTTCGCCTAGGGGGGCGCCGTCCGTCATGACGAACATGAACGGGCGAAAGTAATCCACGGCGTTGGCTTTGTACATCGCCTTGCGCGCGCGCAGGATTTCCAAGCCCTTGAGCACGGCGGTACCCAGCGCGGTTTGACCGCCGGTCACGAGGGTCGGCGCGTTGAACTCGGCGCCGAGGACGAAAGCGTCGTTCTCGTCCGCCGCAGTCGTGAGCGTTTCGCTACGGGTATCGAGGACGCGCACGTTGCTGTCGAAAGCAACAATGGCGACCTCGACGCGCATGGCGGTCAGCTGATCACCGCGAATGGCGGACTGGAACGCCTTCAGCCCTTCGTTGAGCTGGGCGATCGGCGCGCCGCTCATGGATCCGGAAACGTCGAGCACCAACATGGTTGGCGCCCTCGGCTCCGGGTTCTCGGCGAACTCGAGCTCCATCTCTGCTTGCTTCTTGTCGTCCATTGTAGGACCTCCTTGTGGGGAATTGGGATTGACAGATTGACAATGTTCTACTGTCGTACCTCAATGATAACATATGTTTTATAATTTGTCAATAGATGTATTGACAAAGCGGGATAGGCCCATTTTATCACACAAACGGCTTGTAAGCTTCTCTTGAGACCGGTATAATAAAATTGAGCGAATAATCTCTTAAGAACCTCGAACATATGTCCCGTCTCTTAATCGTCGAGGATGAGCCATTGCTCGCCGAGATGTATAAAGACAGTTTTAAAGAAGCGGGCTTTCAGGTTGTTTCGGTTCCTAATATAGAAAACGCCCTCAAGGAGATCGAAACCAGAAGCCCTGATTTGATCATTCTGGACATCCTGCTTCTCGATGAAAATGGCCTGTCTTTGATTGAAAAGATAAAAGAACAGAAAAGAAACATTCCTTTTCTCGTCCTCTCGAATTATGACGACCCCGAAACTATCGAAAAAGCCTTTAAACTGGGGACGAAAGACTATTTATTAAAGACCGATTTTACTCCTTTAGGATTAATCAGAGAGATCAAGAGATACTTGGAATGAAAAAAATCATTTTTATCGTTATTGATGGTCTGCCCGATGAAGCCATTCCTGAACTGGGAAATCGGACTCCGCTGGAGGCCGCCAATCGCCAGAACCTGGATTATCTCGCCCAAAATGGTTGGTGCGGTTTTTTTAAACCCTTGTTTTTAGGCAAATTACCCGATTCGGAAGAAGTTCATTTGTCTCTTTTCGGCTATGATCCCCGTCAAAACCTGCCGGGCAGGGGAGTGCTCGAAGCCATGGGGACCGGATTTAATCTTCGGCCGGATGACGTCGCTCTCCGGGGCAATCTGGCCACGATTGACGATCGGAACAAGATTCTTGACCGCCGGGCCGGGAGAATCAAAACCGCAGACGCGGCCAAACTGGTCAACTCGTTGCGAGGAATCAAAATTGACGGCGTTGAATTCATCGTCAAGACGGTCTATGGACACCGGCTGGTCGTCGTTTTAAGAAGCAAAAATGTTTCCACCCAAGTTTCCGACACCGACGACAAAAAGATCCGGATCAAAAAAGATGCCCGGCCATTGAAAAAAGAAAAAGAGGCGGAATTCACGGCCCGGATCTTAAACCAGTTTTTGGAGCAAGCCCGGCTGATCTTGAGTCAGCATCCCCTCAACCGAAAAAGGACCAAGGCGGGAAAACCGCCGGCCAATTTCATTCTGATTCGAAGCGCGGGCAAACTAAAGAAAGTTCCGTCTTTCCAGAAAAAGTGGGGACTGAAAGCCGCCTGTGTTTCCAATGGCGCCCTCTACAAAGGGATCGCCAAATTCCTGGGCATGACTCTCGTCAAAGAAAGCAGAGGAGACCCGCTCTCCTCCGTCTATATTAAAAACAAATTTCTGGCCGTCAAAAGAACCTTGAAAAAATACGACTTTATCTTCTGCCACATCAAAGGAGCCGACCTCTTGGCCGAAGACGGAAAGGCCAAAAGGAAAAAGGAATTCATTGAAACTATTGACAAACAATTGCCAATCCTCGAAAATTTAAAGAGCACTCTTTTGATCGTCACTTCAGATCACGCCACCTCGTCTTTGAAAAGGCAACACGAGAAGTTTCCGGTCCCGATTCTGATCTACCCCAGCTCAGGAACGATAAAGCGTCAAAAGTTCACCGAAAGAGACTGCCGGAAAGGAAATCTCGGCGAGGTCAAAAACTTGAAAATCATTCCTTTGGTTTTAAAGATCGCCTCTAGAGAGATAAAAATTAATTAATTTATAGCGGGCGGTACGCCGCCCGATATATCGTAAGCGCTATGAAAGTAAAACTCAATTCGTATCTTATTATCGCTCTGGCCTTCGTGGTGGCCGGAGTCATTCTTTTAGCTGGGCAAATTAAAAATGGCCGCCTCGTCCTGCCGACCATCACCGTCGGGTCTTCGTCACAGAAATTAGCCGAGAAAGCCATCGACTACATTAATAAAAATCTGGTCCAACCGGGTGTCACGGCCACCATAGTTAAGATCTCTGATGTGGGAAATGTCTATAAGCTCGATATGAAAGTTGCCGGCCAGAACGCCGAATCCTACGTTACCAAGGATGGTAAATTTTTCTTTCCTGAAGGTTTTGACATGAGCGTCGAGCTTCCGGCTCAAGGCCAAAGCAATAATTCGGCGCCAGCCAGCGGCAACGCTTCTGGTGGCGGCTGTGGAATATGAAGTCAGAATCGTATCTGGTTCCGGTCTCGATCGTCGTGGCCGGTGTTATTATTGCCGTCGCCATTTTTACAATCAGCCAAAAAAGCGGCCCGGTCAGCCTGACGCCCTCGTCATCGCCTGAGCAAGCGAATCTATCACCGGGAGCTGACCAATTCAAAAAAGTGACAGAAAAAATAGACGTCAGCCAAGACCCGGTTTTGGGAACGCCCGAGGCTAAATTATTAATGATCGAATTTTCCGATTTCCAATGCCCTTTCTGCCAAAGACACGCACTTAACGCTTTCCCGGAAATCAAAAAGCAATACATTGATACGGGTAAAGTCAAATTAGTTTTCAAAAATCTGCCGCTGCCGGCCGACAGCCCTCCTTATCATAAAAACGCTCAATTGGCGGCCGAAGCCGGAGAGTGCGCCTTTGAACAAAATAAATTTTGGGAATACAAAGATAAATTGTTTCAGGACCAGCAAAAATTAGGCAAAGACGATTTGAAACTCTCGGCTAAAGAGCTCGGATTGGACAGCCAGAAATTCGATGATTGCCTTGATTCAAGAAAATACGAACGAGAGGTAAAAGAAGATCTGGCCGAGGCCCAAAAGCTGGGTATTGGTGGCACGCCGAGCTTCGTCATCGGCGACATCCTGGTTGACGGCGCCTATCCTTTTTCAACTTTCGAAAAGATCATTGAAGAAAAATTAAAGCAATAGATAAAATGATTAAGATTTATTCGACTCCGAGCTGCCCTTATTGCGTCACCTTAAAAGAATTTTTGAAAGAGAGAAATTTTGAATTTCAAGACATTGATGTCTCCCAAGACGAAAAAGCTTTAGCAGAGATGATTCAAAAAACCGGCCAATACGGCGTGCCGGTGATAGATATTGACGGGCAAGTAGTGGTAGGGTTTGACAGAGAGAAAATTTCTAAACTATTGAACATTAAGGGGTAAGTTGACTATATGGTCAAAATCGCTATCAATGGATTCGGTAGAATCGGAAGATTAACATTAAGGCGGATTCTCGAGAATCACCCGGATTTAGAAGTGGTGGCCATTAACGACCTGACCGATAGCCAAACTTTAGCCTATCTTTTAAAGCATGATTCTGTCTACGGAACCTGGGGTAAAGAAGTTTCACCGGGTGGAGGAGATCAGGGCTCGACAGGGAAAATTATGGTGGATGGTAAATCCATTCTCGTTTTTGCTGAACAAAACATTTTGGTTTTGCCCTGGGAAAAATTAGGGATAGACATTGTCATTGAATCCACCGGCCGTTTCACTAAGAGGGGAGAGGCGGCCAAGCATCTGGAAGCCGGAGCCAAAAAAGTCGTCATCTCGGCCAACGCCAAAGACGCCGACATTTCTCTGGTCCTGGGCGTCAATGAAAATCAGTACGACCCGGCCAAACACGATGTCATTTCCAACTGTTCCTGCACGACCAATTGCGCCGCACCTACCCTGAAAGTCCTCCACGACAGCTTGGGAGTGGAAAAAGCGATTATGACGACGATTCATGCGGTGACACAGACTCAAAGTTTAGTTGATGGCCCAAAAACTGACCTTCGAGAGGGGAGAGCCGCTTTTCAGAATGTCATCCCGGCCGGCACCGGCGCCTCGGAGGCCATCGCCCGGATTCTGCCGCAACTGGAGGGCAAGATCTCTGGTTCGGCTTACCGCGTACCGGTCATCTCCGGCTCGGTCTTAGAAATCGTGGCTCAAATTAAAAAAGAAACCTCGGTTGACGAAATCAACCGGATTTTCGAACAGGCCGCGAAAAACGAAATGAAGGGCGCGTTGGCTGTTTCTCATGAAGAACTCGTTTCGAGCGATATTGTCGGGCGCCCCGAGGCCGCGATTATTGATTTGCCCCTGACTGAAGTCATCAATCTGCCCAAAACCAAAGACAAGAACCTGGTTAAGGTCGTCGCCTGGTATGACAACGAATGGGGCTACTCCTGCCGGCTAGTGGCATTGACCGAATTTATCGCTAGAAGAATCTAGCTCAAAAACACGAGTGAAGACAAACTAAAACGGTGTTTTGCTCCGTTTTTTTAATTGAGGTACAATGAAAGAGTCAAACCATGATCAAAAAAGGAGATCTCTATTATCCCACCAAAGAATTCCGGAAAGCGGCTCAGCTCAACGACGAGTCTGTTTATGATAAAGCCGCAGAAAACCCAATTAAGTTTTGGGAAGATTTGGCCGAACGGGGAATTGTCTGGCGAAAGACCTGGACAAAAGCTTTCGTTCACCGGCCGCCGCATTTCCAGTGGTTCGTGGGAGGAAAACTAAATATCACAGAAAGCTGCTTTAACCGGCATTTGCCAGCCCTAAAAGACAAAGTCGCTTTAATCTGGGAACCCGAACCATTGAACGAAAAACCACGCCGCCTAACTTACAGAGAATTATTTTCAGAAGTCGGCCGTTTCGCTAACGTTTTAAAGAAACTCGGAGTGAAAAAAGGGGATCGAGTGGGCATTTATTTACCCATGATCCCGGAAGTCATAATGGCCATGCTGGCCTGCGCCCGAATCGGTGCCATTCATTGCGTTGTCTTTTCCGCTTTTTCTCCCCAAGCCCTCAAGGTCAGGCTTCAGGATACCCGGGCCAGAATTCTCATCACGGCGGACGGCTATTACCGAAGGGGACAGGCCATCAATCTCAAGGCCGCGGCGGACGTCGCCCTGGCCGAGACTCAAGTTAAAAAAGTGATCGTGGTTAAAAGAGTCGGCAACAAAGTTGCCTGGCAAAAAGGAAGAGATTTTTGGTGGTCGGATTTAGTCAAAAAAGAAAAATCAGCCTGCCTGCCCGCCATCATGGAAAGCGAAGATCCTCTTTTTATTCTTTATACCTCGGGTTCAACGGGTAAACCAAAGGGTTGTGTCCATACCAACGGAGGTTATGCGGTCCAGTCTCTCTGGACGGGCAAATGGATTTTTGACTGGAGAAAGACGGATATTTTTTGGTGCACGGCCGACGTAGGCTGGGTGACGGGCCACACCTATGGCGTTTATTCACCTTTATTGAATGGCGTCACCAGCCTAATGTTCGAAGGCGCGCCGGACTTCCCGGAACCCGATCGCTGGTGCCAAATCATTGAAAAATACCGGGTCACCATTCTTTACACCGCCCCCACCGCCATCAGAATGTTTGCCAAATACGGAGAGGATTTCGTCAAAAAACACGATCTGACGAGCCTGCGGCTTTTGGGTTCTGTCGGCGAACCCATTGATGAAACGGCCTGGCTCTGGTATTCCCAAAACGTGGGTAAAAGTAAATGTCCCATTGTTGACACCTGGTGGCAAACAGAAACCGGCGGCATTTTAATTACTTCTTTACCCGGCCTGGGTCCGTTCAAGCCCGGTTTCACCGGCCGACCCTTCCCGGGCATTAAAACCGATATTCTCGACGACCGAGGGAAGTCCTGCCCAGTTAATGAAAAAGGGAATCTGGTTATTCGGCCGCCTTTCAGTCCCGGTTTCTTCCGCGGTATCTACAAGAATCCGAAAAAATATCGGGAAACATACTGGAGCCAATATGGGTCGAAAATCTACTTTACTTCCGACGGCGCCCTCCGAGACAAGCGAGGATTGATCCGCATCATCGGCCGGGTCGATGATGTCATTAAGGTCGCCGGACACCGTCTTTCCACGGGCGAACTGGAGAATGCCGTCAATCAACATCCCTCTGTTGCCGAATGTGCGGTGGTCGGAATTCCTGATAAGATAAAGGGGGAGGTGCCCGTCATCTTTGTCGTTCTGGGAAAACCCCAGCCGGAAGAAAAAATTAAGCCGGAGATCATCAACCAGATCAAAAAAGAGATCGGCCCCATCGCCTTGCCCAAAGAAATTTATCTGGTCGAAGACCTGCCCAAGACCCGTTCGGGAAAGATCATGCGCCGGATTCTGAAAAGATTCTTTACCGGCGAGGAATTGGGTGACTTTTCCACTCTATCTAACCCTGAAATCGTCGAAAAGATAAAGAAGATTATTGTTCGATAATGAAACAAAAATCTCAAAAACATATCCTCTGGTTTAACGAGATTTCTAAAGGAGACGTGCCTTTGGTCGGAGGAAAAAACGCTTCCCTGGGCGAGATGTTCTCAAAATTAAGCTCGAAGGGAATCAATGTTCCCGATGGCTTTGCTCTGACCAGCCAAGCTTATTGGTATTTTATAGAAACCAATGGCCTGCAAAAAAAACTAGAAAAGATCTTTAGGGGTTTTAACCCTCAGAGTATCCAGAACCTGCAAAAGACCGGAAAAGAATGCCGTACCCTCATTATGAAGGCTCGCTTATCTCAAGAACTCAAAGCAGAGATTTCCCGCTTTTACCGCAAGCTTTCGGCAAGATGCCGGCAAAAGGAGGCGGACGTGGCCGTCCGAACCTCGGGAGTGGCGGAAGACTCGCCGACAACTTCTTTCGCCGGACAGTTTGAAACTTTCCTCAACGTCAAGGGTGAGAAGAAACTATTCTCTGCCGTCAAACAAAGCCTAACTTCAACTTTTACCGATAGAGCGATCGCTTACCGCGAGGAGAATAAAATTCCCCAATTAAAATTTGCTCTGTCAATCGGAATCCAAAAAATGATCAGGTCGGACTTGGGGTCTTCGGGAATAATGTTCACCCTGGATACCGAAAGCGGCTTTCCTGATATTGTTTTGATAAATTCTATCTGGGGCGTGGGAGAAATGATTGTTAAGGGCAAAATCACTCCGGACGAATTCCAGGTTTTTGAAACGACTTTAAAGCAAGGGTTACCGGCAATTATTGTCAAAAATCTGGGCCGGAAAAGAGTAAAATATGTTTATAATAAAAATGGGGGATTAAAAGAAGTTGAAACCGAACCAAGAGAGAAAACCACTTTTTCAATCACCGACCAAGATATCTTACAATTGGCCAAGTGGGCCTGCCTAATTGAAAAACATTATGGTAAAGAACAAGATATTGAATGGGCAAAAGATGGAAAAACCGGTCAACTTTTTATTGTCCAATCAAGGCCGGAGACAATTGAAGTTCTCAGGGCGAAAAACATTTTTGAGGAATACCAGATAAAAACCAAAGCTGAACCGATTTTAAAAGGAATAGCAGTGGGAAATAAAATCGGCAAGGGCAAGGCTAGGGTTATTCCCAGCATTTTGGAGATAAAACAATTCAAATTCGGAGAAGTATTGGTGGCTAAAATGACTGACCCGGATTGGCTACCGGCAATGCGACGGGCTTCAGCTATCATTACCGATGAAGGAGGCCGGACCTGCCATTCGGCTATCGTTGCCAGAGAATTGGGAATTCCTGCCATCGTCGGCACTAAAACTGCTACTCAAGACCTGAAGAACGGCCAGATTTTAACAATCGATTGTTCTTCGGGCGAAGGAAGGATTTTTGCCGGCAACCTCGATTTTAAAATAAATACTTATAACTTAAAAAAGATCCCCAAAACCAGAACTAAAATAATGATCAATCTTTTAGAGCCACAGAGCGCCTTTAAATCATCTTTTTTACCAAGCGCGGGTGTCGGATTGGCAAGAATTGAGTTTATCATCGCTGAAAAAATTAAAATCCATCCTTTAGCGCTTTTTCATTTTAACAAATTGAAAGACAAAAGCGTTAAAAAAGAGATAGAAAAAATTGCTTTTGGCTACCAAGATAAAAGACAGTATTTTATTGACGAACTGGCCGAAGGGATCAGCCAGATTGCCGCCGGATTTTGGCCAAGGCCGGTCATTGTCAGATTGTCCGATCTGAAAACCAATGAATACCGGGCTCTAATTGGCGGTGAATTATTTGAACCAAAAGAAGAAAACCCGATGCTGGGACTCCGGGGAGCCTCAAGATATTATGATCAGAAGTTCCAGCCGGCTTTTGAAATGGAATGCCGGGCTTTGAAAAAAGCCCGAGAAGTTTTTGGCCTGAAAAATATTAAAATAATGGTGCCTTTTTGCCGAACCCCCGAGGAAGGAAAAATAGTGCTGGATTTAATGGAAAAATTCGGTCTTGTCAGCGAGGTCTATGTCATGGCCGAAATTCCTTCGAACGTTATTTTGGTAGAAAAGTTTCTGGATATTTTCGACGGCATGTCGATCGGCTCCAATGATTTGACCCAGTTGGTTCTAGGCCTGGACCGCGATAATGCTGACTTAGCCCATATCGCCGACGAAAGGAACGAAGCGGTCAAAGAGATGATTTCAAAAATAATCAAATTGTGCAAAAAAAAGAAAAAATATGTCGGCATCTGCGGCGACGCCCCCAGCACTTTTCCGGATTTTGCCGAATTCCTGGTAAAAGAAGGGATTGATTCAATCTCGGTCAGCCCAGATGTTTTGATAAAGACTATTATTAATGTCGCTAAGGTAGAAAAAAATGTTTGATATTATTGCTATTGGCTCGGCCACCAAAGACATCTTTTTGGGAGCCGAGAAATTGAAAAGAGGGAAAGATTTTTGTTTCCCCTTGGGAAAAAAGATCGAAATTAAAAATGTCCGTTTTTTCAGTGGCGGCGGGGGAGTCAACGCGGCTTCCACTTTCGCTCGTCAAGGATTAAAAACGGCTTTTTGCGGCGTGATCGGCCAGGACCTGGCTGGCCAGGAGATTCTAGACGAACTCAACCAAAAGGGGATTGACGTCAGCCTGGTCAAGGTAAAACAAAAAACGGCAACCGACCTCGGCCTCATCTTTCATGCCGAGTCAGAAAGGACCATTTTGCTTTCTCATTCCGCCTCCCGCACCCTTTCGGAAAAAGACATTGATTGGAGTAAATTAAAAGAAACGAACTGGTTCTACCTGGCCCCTCTCTGGGGAAAAGCCGCCAAATTAACCGAGAAATTGCTTAGCTTAGCTAAGCAACGACAGGTTAAAATTGCTCTCAACCCGAGCCTCGACCAGTTCAAATTGAAAGATGCCCCAGAAATCCTGAGCCGGGCCGACGTCTTGCTCCTCAACGACGACGAAGCGTCGCAACTAACTGGCGTTGAATCATATCAAGAGAAAAAAATCCTCAAAAACCTTTGTGCTAGGCAACGCCTAGCACAAAAACAAATCGTCG
>MHTO01000027.1:0-6542 GCA_001823105.1 Candidatus Wildermuthbacteria bacterium GWA2_46_15
ATTTGGCCAGGAGCCTCTTGATCTCTTCGATTTTAGTTTCCGGAATCTTATCGTTGGGAAAATAGCCGCCCCGGATTAATTCAAAAACCAAAGGCGGAGCAATTTCTTCGGGATCCGAGGAAAGCAAAAGCCGTCTCTTTAAGACCCTCTCGATCGTGTTTTTTCTCAAAAGATGATCTTCCTGGTAATCAATGACCTGGCGGAGTTTTTCGTAGAGAGTCGCAATCTTTGAGGCGACGTGGTCAACGTGGATCAAGGGGACGTCGGGAGTCGCCTCGGGACGAGAAATGTAATTTATTTGCTGGAGATACTTTTTAGTAGAGTCAGAGATCATATCTCTTTCATTTTTTGCTCGATTTCTTTTTTAATCTTAGTGATAAACTCGGCCAGCTTCAGGGCGCCCAAGTCTCCTTTTTTTCTCTGCCGCAGGCTGACGGTTTTTGCCTTTTCTTCCCGGTCGCCAATAATTAAAAGGTAGGGAATTTTCTGCATCTCTCCCTCTCGAATTTTCTTGCCCACGGTTTCGTTTTCATCCTTGAGCTCAACCCTTAGGCCTTCGGCTCGCAGAGTATTGAGGACTTTTTGGGCCGAGGGAATATGCCGAGAAGCAATAGGGATGACCCAGGCCTGGACCGGCGACAGCCAAACCGGAAAAGCGCCCTCGTAGTTTTCGATCAAAATGGCTAGCCATCTTTCCAGAGAGCCCAAAGGGGCCCGGTGAATCATGACCGGCGTCTTCTCCTCGCCGTCCTTATCGGTGTATTTTAATTCAAACCTTTCCGGCAGCATAAAGTCCACCTGAACCGTGCCGCATTGCCATTCTCGACCCAGGGCGTCTTTAACCAGAAAGTCCGCTTTCGGACCGTAGAAAGCGGCATCGCCTTCAGAAACAAAATAGGGGGTTTTACTTTCTTTGAGAGCGGCGATGGCTTTTTCTTCGGCCCTCTTCCACATGTTGTCGTTGCCCAAGTATTTCTCTTTTCGGGAACGAATGCCCAATCGAACCCGGTAATCCTTCATGCCGAAAACGCCGTAGAGCTTCTTGATGAAGTTAAAAACGCTCAAAAATTCATCGATCGCCTGATCCGGAGTGCAAAAAACATGGGCGTCGTCTTGAGTAAAGGCGCGAACCCTCAGGAGACCGCTCAATTCACCCGATTGTTCATAACGATAGACCGAAGCGATTTCGGCGATGCGATAGGGTAGGTCGCGGTAGCTGCGAGGTTTAAACTTGTAGCTCTGGATGTGCATCGGACAGGTCATGGGCTTGATCAGGTATTCGGTGCCCTCGACGTCCATGGGAGAGTACATTTTCTCGCGATAGAGATCCCAGTGGCCGCTCTTTACCCAGAGCGATTTTTGGCCGATGTGAGGACTGTAGACGTGCTGATAGCCAAGCTTAATTTGTTCTTCAATCTGAAAGTTTTCCATTTCTCTTCTGATGGTTGATCCCTTGGGGAGCCAAATCGTCAATCCCTGGCCTACTTCGTCATTGATAGTAAATAATTCTAGCTCCCTACCCAGTTTTCGATGGTCTCTCTTTTTGGCTTGTTCCAAAACGAAAAGGTAATTGTCCAACTCTTTTTGGCTGGCAAAACAAGTGCCGTAAATCCGGGTCAGCATCTTGTTTTTTTCTGAACCATGCCAGTAGGCGCCGGCGATTGAAAGGAGTTTAAAAGCACCGATTCCACCGGTGCGTTTGACGTGGGGGCCGGCGCAGAGGTCCACAAATTCTTTACCGGTCCAATAGATGGTTGGTTTTTGCTTCTTTTGTTTAATCCCGTCCAACCATTCTTGTTTATATTCATTGCCCTTAAATAGTTTTCTGGCTTCAGCTATTGTCAAAGTCTTTTTACGGATAGGCAGATCAGCCTTAACGATTTTGGCCATTTCTGCCTCGATTTTGAGAAAATCGGTTTCCGAAATCTTATGTACTTGCCCTTCGCCTGCTGGCTCAGGATCGAAGTCAAAGTAAAAACCGTCTTCGGTGGCTGGGCCCATGGCCATTTTGATGCCGGGCCAAAGCCGTAACATGGCTTGGGTGAGGACATGTTCACAGCTGTGGCGCATCTTTCTAAGGCTTTCGGCCGGGTTTCCGACTATTTTTGGTGCTTTTCTCATGATAGTAAGCGATAGCTCATCCTATCATAACAAAACGCCTCCCGCTAGTTGGGAGGTGTTTGGTTTTACTGTTCCAGGATTTCCTGGATGTCGTCGCAGATGATCTTAGGTGAGTTATCCTTGTAGCTGACCCGGCCGGTGATGAAAACGATTTTGTTTTCTTTGAAAGGCAGGGGATTGCGCTCCAAAACGGAAGGGAAAACGACGACCTCAATCTTGGCCGTCAGGTCTTCGAGATTGATAAAAAGCATCGGCTGGCCGTTCTTGGCGATGATCTTTTTGAGACGAGAAATGATGCCGGCCACTTTGATTTTTTTGCCGTCAATTTCTGGAACAATACTTTCCAGAGGAGAAGCCATTTCTTTTAATATTTGCCGGAAGCCATCCAAAGGATGGGAAGTGACAAAGAGTCCAAGCAATTCTTTTTCCCATTCTAATTTTTCCCGGGGCGAGGCCGGTGTCGCTGCGGCCAGGCGAATCTCCGAACCAAAATTAATCTTGCCCTCGAAAAGATTGCGTTGGCCTTCAGTTCTTTTTTTCTGGTACTGGCGGTTAAACTCTAAGATATCTTCGACATTTGATAAGATCTGATTTCTTTCGACGATGGAGTCAAAAACTCCCGCCCGGGCCAGGCTTTCCAGAGATTTTTTGTTCAGATCTTTAGAATTGATTCGGGCCAAAAAATCACTCAAGTTTTTAAATGGGCCATTGGCTTTTCTTTCCTCGGTAATGGCCTTGACGACATTAGCGCCGACGTTTTTGATGGCCGACAGTCCGAAACGAACTTTCTTTTCCGATGGCACGACGGTAAAGTTGGTCAAGCTTTCGTTAATGTCCGGGGGCAGAACGTCAATTTTCATCTGTTTGCATTCTTCGATGAAGAAGGCGATTTTTTCCACATCGTGTTTTTCCGAAGTTAATAGGGCGGCCATAAATTCCACCGGATAAAGGGTCTTTAGATAGGCGGTCTGGTAGGCGATCATGGCATAAGCGCAACTGTGACTCCGGTTAAAACCATAATAAGCAAAGGGTAAAATCCATTCCCAGATTTCCTGAGCGATTTTATCCGAGATGCCATTGTTTTTCATGCCTTGCAAGAGCTTGTCTTTTTGCTCATCGAGCAAGGATTTTATCTTTTTGCCGACGGCTTTGCGCAGAACATCGGCCTGGCCGTAGGTAAAGCCGGCCAGATCGCGGGCAATCTGCATCAGGCTTTCTTGGTAGATGCAAATTCCGTATGTTTTTTCGAGTATCGGTTTTAATTTGGGATGAAGATAGGTTACTTTTTCCTTGCCATGTTTTCTTTTGATGTAAGAGGGGATAAACTCCATCGGCCCGGGCCTGAACAAAGTAATCATGGTGACGATGTCTTCAAACTCGGTTGGTTTTAATTCGACTAAATAACGGGTCATCCCCGACGATTCCAATTGAAACAGGCCGGCCGTCCGGCCCTCGCGCAAGGTTTTGTAAACATCTTTGTTGTCCAGAGGAATGGTTTCGATATCAATACTTTTACCGTGAATGACATAAATCCGGGCCAGAGTATCTTCAATAATGGTGAGGTTTTTTAAGCCCAAAAAGTCCATTTTCAAAAGACCCAGGTCTTCGATGGAATGCATTTCGTATTGGGTGACGATATTTTCATCGTTCTGGGTCGGATGCTGGAGAGGAACAATGTTTTCCAGGGGTTCCGCGGAAATGACGACGCCGCAGGCATGGGTCGAGGCGTGGCGGGCCACGCCCTCCAGTTTCTTGGCCAAGTCAACCAATTTTTTGGCTTGGGCGTCTTGTTCGTAGAGATCGCGGAATTCCTTTACTTTTTTTAATGTTTCCTCAAGAGTAAGGCCAAAAGGAATCATTTTGGCCATTTGGTCGCAATAAGCGTACGGATAACCCAAGGCCCGGCCCACATCCCGGACGACGGCCCGAGCGGCCATGGTGCCAAAAGTGATGATCTGAGCGACCTTGTCGCGGCCGTATTTTTCGGCCACGTAATTGATGACTTCGTCGCGTCGGCGATCGGCAAAATCAAGGTCAATATCCGGAAAAGAGATTCTTTCCGGATTGAGAAATCTTTCGAAGAGAAGGTTGTATTTGATCGGGTCAACGTTGGTAATGCCTAAAATATAGGAAATAATGGAACCGGCGGCCGATCCGCGGCCCGGCCCGACGACGATGCGATTTTCCTTGGCCCAGTTGACAAGGTCTTGAACAATCAAAAAGTAGGAGGCAAAACCAGTTTTCTCGATAACCGACAGTTCGTATTCCACCCGCTCGAGAATATCCTTGCCGGGTTTGAGATAACGCTTCTCGATCTTTTCAAAAACCAATTCTCTCAGGTATTGATTAGCCGTTTTGCCATCGGGCACGTTGAAAGCGGGCAGTTTGGTCTTGCCCAGTTCAAGCTTGAAATTACAGGCGTCGGCAATCTTCTGAGTGTTTTCAATGGCTTCGGGAACCTCCTGGAAATACTTTTCCATCTGTTCGGGAGTCGACATGGAAAAATCATCCTGCTTCATGGTTAACCTTTCGGGATCATTGGGATCGGCCCCGGTATTAATCAGCATCAAGACGTCTTGAGCCTCCGCGTCTTCAAGCTTCAGATAATGCATGTCCTGGGTGGCGACAGTCGGCAGGCCGGTCTTTTTGGCGATACCAATCAGGGCCCTGTTAACCACGGCCTGTTCTTTAATATTTTCGTGGTGCTGCAGCTCGAGATAAAAATTACCCGGGCCAAAAATCTCTTGGTATCTCAAAGCCGTTTCTTCCGCTTCCTTTAATTTCTTGGCCATGATCAAACGGGAAATCCGGCCCTGCAGGCAAGCAGACAGGCCGATTAAGCCCTGGCTGTATTCTCTTAATAATTCTTCATCGATTCTTGGTTTATAATAAAAGCCCTCTAGATGGGCTTTGGTGATTAATTTAATGAGATTTTTGTAGCCCTGCTCATTTTTGGCCAAAAGAACAAGGTGGTATCTCTTATCGTCAACATTAGGACGCTTATCGGTCATCCGGTTATTGGCGACATATAGCTCGGCGCCAATGATCGGCTTAATATCTCTCTTGATAGCTTCTTTATAGAACTCGACGGCGCCGTAAAGGACGCCGTGATCGGTTAAAGCCAGAGAATCCATGCCGAGTTCTTTGGCCCGGTTCAAAAGCTGAGGGATTTTGGGCAATCCATCAAGTAAACTGTACTGCGAGTGCACGTGTAAATGAGTAAACTTTGCCATTATTGCCCGTCGGTTTAAAATTGTGCTAGGTTCGACCTAGCACAAAGGAGATTAGTCCATTTTACTTTCTGGCCAGAAGGAAGTCAAACCGGGGCGGAAAATGGTATAATTTAACCATGCAATGTCCCAGTTTAACAGAAGAAAAAAGACTTTGGCGAAAAGGGTTTCGAGCTGTGGCGGGTTTAGACGAAGCCGGCCGCGGTCCACTCGCTGGCCCCGTAGTCGCCTCCGCAGTTGCAATTGAAAATTGTAAATTAAAAATTGAAAATTTTAAAGGCGTCCGTGATTCTAAAAAGCTTTCTTTTTCTCAGCGCAAAAAGCTTTACAAGATTATAACTCGCTGTCCTGAAATCAAGTGGGGGATTGGCGTGGTTTCAAATAAAATCATTGATAAAATCAATATCCTTGAGGCAACCAAGCTGGCTATGGAAAGAGCTATTATCAATCTAGAGAAAAAACTTAAAATCGGTCGGAGTAAAAAATCCACGATCGTGGGGAAAATACACTGGCTAATATTGGACGGAAATTTTACCCTCAATACAAACACTCCCCAGAAACCGATTGTTAAAGCTGATGAGAAAGTTTTTTCCTGCGCCGCCGCTTCCATTTTGGCCAAGGTGACCCGAGACAGAATCATGAGGCGCTATCACCGGAGGTATCCGCGCTACCGCTTTGACCTACACAAGGGGTATCCGACCAGATTGCACATTAAATTGCTGAAGAAATGTGGACCATCTAAAATCCACCGATTGAGCTTCCGGCCAGTAATTCAAGCTAAAAACTTAAAGCGCAAAGCGTAAAACTACAACTAAAAACCCAAAGCTATTGAAAAAGAATTCGTTATTTGTTATACTAACCACAGGATTTAACTTGTAATTTCGTTCGTTAATTTTGCACTTTGCGTTTTGCATTTTGCATTTGACCGAGCGATATCGAGGGAACGTGGGTGGCGTACCGAAACAAAGACACACTAAATCGAGAAGAAACAAACGGAGATCGCAGATTTTCTTGCGGCCTCCGACTTTAGTTATTTGTTCCCACTGCCAGAAACCGACGATGCCGCACACCATTTGCCAGAACTGCGGCTATTACCATAACAGGGAAATCATCGATGTTTTGAAAAGGGCGGAGAAAAAGAAAAAGAAACGAGCCGAAAAAGGGCTCGAGCCCAAGGAAGCTGAAAGTCCT
>MHTO01000027.1:6556-27524 GCA_001823105.1 Candidatus Wildermuthbacteria bacterium GWA2_46_15
GGCTGAAAGTCCTGAGTCCCTTCGAGGGAAAGAAAAGGAACATTAAAACTAATATATGGCCAGCCGTCATTTATCGCGCTCAATCGCTCTCCAATCGCTCTTTGAATGGGATTTTTACGGCCAAGAAGGAGAGACGATTGAGAAAGTTGTGAAAAAGAATTTTAAAGAATTCGGACCGGGCCTGGAAAATCAGGATTTTGTTTGGCAATTAGTCAGGGGCGTCATTGATCACTTGCCCCAGATCGACAAGATCATTGTCCAATCGGCGCCCGAATGGCCCCTGGAACAAATCACGGCCGTTGATCGGAATGTCTTGCGCATCGGCCTTTTTGAGCTTCTTTATACTAAGAAAGAGGAGGTGCCGCCCAAGGTGGCCATCAATGAAGCGATTGAGTTAGCCAAATCTTTTGGCGGTGAAAGTTCGGGTCGCTTTGTCAACGGCGTCTTAGGCACCGTCTACCAACAAATACAGGATTTAACTCCATCGGAATAAATAAATTATTGATTGATGAAGAATTTTTCCAGATTAGAGAAAGAACTCGGGATAAATTTTAAGGATAAAAATTTACTCGCCCGGGCTTTTTGCCACCGCTCCTATCTCAATGAAAACCATGATTTTTCCCTTGAGCACAACGAAAGATTGGAGTTTTTAGGCGATGCTGTTTTAGAACTAGTTGTCACCGAGTTTCTTTATCGCCACTACCCGAAGAAAACAGAAGGCGAGCTGACGGCCTGGCGGGCCGCCCTGGTTAACGCCGAGAGTCTGGCTCAAACCGCCCGGAAACTTGATTTTAATGAATACCTCTTGCTCTCCCGGGGTGAAACAAAGGATACGGGCAAGGCCAGGGACTTTATTTTGGCCAATTCCCTCGAAGCCTTTATTGGTTCCTTCTATCTAGATCGGGGGTACGAGGCCTGCAAAGCTTTTATCAAAAAACATCTCTTAAATAAGCTGTCCGAGATCATCCGTCAAGGACTTTTCAAAGATTCTAAATCCCGCTTCCAGGAAAAGGCTCAGGAAAAAACAAGCATTACCCCGGTTTACAAAGTCTTGCAGGAATCCGGACCCGATCACGCTAAACATTTTGAGATCGGTGTCTTCCTGGAAAATAAATTAGTCGCCAAGGGCGAAGGTATGTCGAAACAAGAGGCGGAAGAAAAATCCGCGAAAAAAGCTTTAGAGATTAAGAAATGGTAGCCTGTAAAATATGTTAGTTATTAGATTATTTAGAGTCGGAAAAAAGAATCAACCGGTCTTTAAAATCGTCGTGACCGAAAAGAGTCGACCGCCACGAGCAGGTGTTTTTGTTGAAGATCTGGGTTTCTACAACCCGCTCACCAAAGAAAGGACTTTTAATGAAGAACGCCTGAAGCACTGGTTAAAGATGGGCGCCCTGCCGTCCGATACCGTTTACAACCTTTTGGTCAGCGCCAAGGTCATTACCGGAGAGAAGAGAAAAATCACTCTCAAAAAACCCGAACCGAAGCCAGAATCAAAGGCACCCGTATCCGCGCCATCTGCGGCCCCAGCCGAGCCAGCCTCAGAACCAGAGTTGACAAAGAAAAAAGACGAGCTATAATTATGATCAGATAATTACTCCTGTAAAGGTCGATCAGATTATTTGAAAGATTCTTTAACACCAAGGGAAAATGTCAAAAGTAATTGCCGACCAGGATTTTCTGGAATTTATCATCAAAGCCTTGGTCGATCACCCCGAAGACGTCAAGGTTGACAGAAAGGTTGATGAAATGGGGGTTTTGCTTTCCTTAAAGCTGAACTCAGAAGATATGGGTCAGATTATCGGCCGGGGCGGCGCGACCGCCAGGTCAATTAGAGGCTTGGTCAGGATCGTTGGTTTGAAAAACCACGCCCGGGTCAACCTCAAGATTGAAGAACCGGAAGGTGGCCGCGCTCCGAGTAAAATGCCCGCGGGAGATGTCGGAACTGGCCTGGATGACCTAAAACTCTAACAGAATACTTTGGTTTTACAACCGACAAGAACGGTACTATCATAAAGGGTAGTGCCGTTTTTGTTTATACTACGGAAAATGATTACTTTCGATATCATCACTATTTTCCCTAATTTCTTTAAGTCTTTTTTAAACGAATCGATTATTAAAAGGGCTCAGGGAAAGAAACTGATCCGGATTCGGGTTTTCGATCTGAGGGATTGGGCCAAAGACAAGCACCGCACCGTTGATGACAAGCCTTTTGGCGGCGGCCGGGGCATGGTTTTGAAACTGGAACCGATCTATCGAGCGTTGCTCAATCTTAAAGCGCAAAACGCAAAACTGACGAAAACAATATTGTTTAGTCCAAGGGGAAAAAAGTTCAGCCAAAAGATGGCTCACCGATACTCCAAGCTCCAGCGCGTCGTCCTGATTTGCGGCCGCTATGAAGGCGTGGACGAAAGAGTGGCTCGGCATCTGGTTGACGAACAGCTTTCGATCGGAGACTACGTCTTGATGGGCGGGGAAGTGCCGGCAATGACCGTTATCGAATCGGTTTCAAGACTTATACCCGGTGTTTTGGGACATTCAGAACTATTGGAAGAAAGAATGCCCAAACAAAAAGGCAGGAGCAGTCGAGCATTTACAGAATATCCGCAATACACCCGCCCAGAGATTTTTGTCCCCAAAAGTGGAGTCAAGTGGCCCGTGCCCAAAATTTTACTTCAGGGACATCACCAAAAAATTAAAACCTGGCGCGAAAAACGCCGGAAAACCATTTTATAGCGAGTACGATATATCGGGCTACTGCCCGCTATAGCTTTTCAATTTTACACTTTTCGTTTTAAATTTTTAATTTAGCGGCAGCGCTTATGTGCGGCATTATTGGTTACATCGGTTCAAAGCGCGCCCTGCCCATCGTCATTAAAGCGCTGGAGCGCTTGGAATACCGTGGCTATGACTCCATCGGGGTTTTGGTCTATGACCAAGATAAAAAAATAGTTTATCTGGAAAAACAACCTGGCCGAATCCAAGAATTCGTTAAAACTGCCCAGCTTGACAAAGAGGGGAATCTGGCGATCGGCCATACCCGCTGGGCCACCCACGGCGGCGTGACTAAGGCCAATGCTCATCCTCACTGGGATTGCGCCAATAAAATCTTTGTTGTTCACAACGGCATTATTGAAAACTTTCAAGTGATAAAAAACAGCCTTGTTGAAAAGGGGCACAAGTTCCGTTCAGAAACCGACACCGAAGTTATCCCTCATTTAATTGAAGAGTTTTTAAAGCGGGGACTGGAATACAAGGAAGCCGTCGGACAGTCTCTAAAGATCGTCAAGGGAAGTTTCGCCTTATTGATATTCAACAGCGATTATCCTCAGCTGTTGGTCGGGGCACGGTTCTCGGGCCCCTTGATTCTGGGAGTAGGGGACAACGAGTTCATTTTTGCCTCTGACCCGACGCCGATCTCTCTAATCGCTAAAAATGTCATTTATTTAGACGACGGCGAGGTCGTCTTTGTAGACAAGGGGGGCAGTGAAGCAAAAGCTAGCTATACGATTGAATCTTTTCTGGGACACGAGGTGGCCGTCAAAAAGGGGGTAATCGACTTTGAAATAAAAGAAGCGGATAAGGGCGACTTCCCTGACTTCATGATAAAAGAAATATTTGAAGAGCCTTTGGCTCTGGGAAATACCCTTCGGGGAAGATTGATTTTACAAGAAGGCCGGACAAAGCTTGGCGGCCTGGAGATGATTGAGAAGAAATTGAGGCAAATCGAGAAAGTCGTCATGGTCGCTTGCGGTACTGCTTCTTATGCGGCTTTAGTCGGCGAATACTTTTTTGAAGAGTATGCAGAAATCACGACCGAAGTTGATTTAGCTTCAGAGTTTCGCTATCGAAAGCCGATTATCAATGATAAAACCCTGGTTGTCGCTATTTCTCAATCCGGGGAAACGGCGGACACCTTAGCCGCCGTCAAAGAGGCAAAAGAAAAAGGCGCTTTAACCATCGGCGTAGTTAATGTTGTGGGGTCGACTATTGCCAGAACCGTAGACGCGGGAATTTACTCCCACGCTGGGTCGGAATTTGCCGTCGCCTCAACCAAGGCTTTTACCACCCAGATCGCCGATTTGGTTCTCCTGATGATCTTTTTGGCCAGAGATTATAGCGAGTACGATATATCGGGCAATTCTGCCCGCTATAGCGAGTACGATATATCGGGCAATTCTGCCCGCTATAATCCTGAGCGCAAGTCGAAGGAAAGGAAAATGTCTTTAGTCATGGGACGAAGGATTCTCGAAGAATTAAATCAGATTCCTAAAAAAATGAGGGTTGTCTTTGAAGACGCCGAGAAGATAAAAGCGCTGGCGGAAAAATACGCCAGATGCAAAAACTTTTTGTATTTGGGAAGAAAATATAATTTCCCGGTCGCTCTTGAAGGCGCTTTAAAACTCAAAGAAGTTTCCTATATTCATGCCGAGGCTTGTCCGGCCGGCGAGATGAAACACGGCCCCATTGCCTTGATAGACGAAAACTTTCCTTCTCTGGTTTTAGCTCCCGAAGACAGCGTCTATGAAAAAACCGTTTCCAATATTCAGGAAATCAAAGCCAGAAAGGGCAAAGTAATCGCGGTGACAACGGCGGGGAATCAAGATTTGGAGAAACTAGTTGATGACGTCATCTATATTCCAAAAACACTGGAAATGCTCACGCCGTTATTATCGGTTATCCCGCTCCATCTTTTTGCCTATTATTTAGCTAAAAAACTCGGTAGAGACGTGGATCGACCAAGAAACCTCGCCAAGTCGGTTACGGTTGAGTAAATCTTTCTTCGACCACTTTCCAGTCAATTGCCTTCATAAAGGCTTCGATGTAGTCGGCTCTCTTGGTGCCGTAGTCAAGCATGAAAGCGTGCTCAAAAACATCCAGGGGCAGGAGAGGAGCGGCGCCGGCCAAATGACCAGTGTCGTGCTCGCCCACCCAAACGTTCAGCAGTTTGTCGGCCATTCGGTCGTAATAGAGAATGGCCCAGCCAATGCCGCGCATCATGGCCGTGGCCTTGAAATCCTTTTCCCAGTTTTCAAAACTGCCAAAGTCCCTAATAATCTTTTTGCGTAGTTCAGAAGCAGCGGAGAACTGTTCTCCGCTATTTTTCATGGCGCCAAAGTAATACTCGTGGAGGCGCATGCCATTGAATTCCCAGCCGAATCTTCGCTTGAAACCGGCGAAATCCGGGGAAGCTGTCTCTCCTTTAGCCAGGATCTCCAGGAACTTGTTGGTGTTGGTAACATATCCCTGGTAGAGAGTAAGGTGAGTTTTTAGGGCGTTGTCGGAAAATCCCGGCAAGCCCAAAAGATGCTCATAGTTTTTCGCTTCGTACATAGTTTTAATTGATTAGATTTGTAATTTTCAAAAACTTTGTTTTCCCGTTAAATTCCTAGCCTTGCTTTTGCTTCCGGCGTCATCATTCCCGGGTTCCAGGCCGGGTCAAAAACCAGCTCAATATTAACTTCTTTGACCTCCTTAGTTTTAAGAAGTTTTTCTTTGATCTCTTTTTCAATCAAGCCAAAAAGGGGACAACCAAGGCTTGTTAAAGTCATTTTGATATTAACGAGGCCGTTTTTTTCTTTGACGTCATAAATCAGCCCCAAATCGGTTATCGGAATATTGAGTTCCGGATCCATCACCTCGCCGAGTTTTCTCCAAACCTCTTTTCTAGCTGCCATATTTAGAAAACGTACAATTAAAGCGATCGCTTTAATTGTAAGTTAGCGTTAGAATTTATCAAAGAAAATATTTTCTCCTTTGATGCCGAGATTTATCAAAAATTCCCTCAACGACTCCACTACCTCTCTTGCCCCGCAAAGATAATACTCAAAATCATTCAGTCGGTCCGTCTTGATTCTTTTTTCTTTGACAAAACCCCGAAAAGCCTGATCAGCCCGGCCTCGTCTAAAACGGTCGACGTCGAGGCCGAGAAAGTTTTCTTCCTGGTCCAAACAAATCCAAAAATTAAAACTTGGATGTTTTTCCGCCAAGCTCTTAAATTCGTCGAAAAAATAGATATCTCCTTTTCTTTTTAGCCCCCAGAATAAAAGAAATTCGGGCAGATGGCTCCCTCCCTTTTCCAGAAGAGAGAAAATCTGAGATCGGATGGGGGCAATGCCGGTACCGGTCGCCAAAAAGACTTTGGGTTTATCTTGGGACCGGAGAGTGAAAAAACCGGCCGGTCCCTGGAAAAAGGCTCGTCCATCAATTTCCAATGACCGGAGAAAATTAGAACCAACCCCGTCCGGCAATAACTTGACGATTAAACTAAAGTTATCCTTGAGAGAATCCGAAGAAGCGATTGAATAAAGCCGTCTCTGCTCGCCAATCATTAAGATGAGGTATTGGCCCGGAATAAAGTTGAGTTCCTGCGGATTATCTAGCTGGAAACAGAACTGCCAGATATCCGGGGCTAATTGTTTCTTATCAACTAAAGTCGTTCTGAATAATTCCATGCGATTAAAATCTTTTAATTACCGAGGAAAGACCTTTTCCCCGTTTTCTTTTTTCATAATAATGGCTATCACCGGACAGCTTCGAGCCGCCTCTAAAAGAAGGTCGGTCTGAACCCCATCGACGGTCTCAAGAATGATTGATTTTCCGTCATTGTCTAAGGCAAAGGCCAAGGGGGCAATAGCCGAACAGGTGCCGGCGCCAATGCAGAGATCCCGATCAACCTCAATAATGAGATTTCCGACCCGAACCGGCCCCGAAGGTCGGTTTTTGTCTTTAAGGTTTTTGTTCATATTCATTTCTCGATGATCTTTTTTAATGCCTCTAAAGACAATAGGGCGCACCGTTGCCGGGCGGGACCGATCTCCACTCCCAGGAGCTTAATTATTGTTTTTTGATTGATTTTCTCTAAGTCAGCCGCTTTTTTGCCCTTAACGTGATCTGTCAGCAGAGAGGCCGAGGCCTGGGAGATGGCGCAGCCCTGGCCCGTGAACTTGGCTTCTTTGACTTTTCCTCGATTGAAGAGGATTTCCAACTTTAGACGATCGCCGCAAGAAGGATTGTGAACAGACGTCTTCTTGCTGGGGCTTTTGATCCGGCCGTAGTTGTGGGGACGCTTCCAGTGTTCCAGAATTATTTCTTGATAAATGCTACTCATGTCGTGTTCCGCCCAGAATTTTATCTATCTTTTTCAGGCCCTTGATTAATTTCTCGACGTCTTTTTCGTCGTTGTAGAGATAGAAGCTGGCCCGGGAAGTCGAAGCTAGGCCCAGCCTTTGATGCAGAGGCATGGCGCAGTGATGGCCCGCTCGAATGCAAATATTTTGGTCCGCCAAAATCTGAGCGACGTCGTGGCTGTGATAATCCTTAAAGACAAAAGCGAGAACGCCGCCCCGGTCTTTGGCTTTTTGCGGACCCAGAATCTTCATCTCGTCGCCGAACTCTTCTTTCAGCCTCTCGAGGGCAAAGCTAGTCAGCCTCAGTTCGTGCTGCCTGATTTTGTCTAAGCCCACCCTCTTCAGGTAATCAATGGTGGCCCGGAAAGCAATAACGCCGGCAATGTCCGGGGTGCCGGCTTCAAAACGATAGGGCGAAGCTTCAAAAGTGCTCCGGTTGAGATGGACTTCTTTGATCATTTCGCCGCCGTAGTTGAAAGGGGTGAGATTGTCCAAAAGGTTTTTCTTGCCCCAGAGAACGCCGACGCCCGTTGGCCCGAGCATCTTGTGGGCGGAAAAGGCCAAGAAATCGCAATTGAGGTCTTTAACATCAACCTTCAGATGGGGGACAGCTTGGGCGCCGTCAATGACGATAAGAATCCCGGGACTGATTTGCCGGGCTTTCCGGGCAATTTCCTTAATCGGGTTGATGGTTCCCAGAACATTAGAAACATGGGCCAAGGCCAGAATCTTGGTCTTCCGATTAATTGATTTCAGCGGTTCTTTGAGATAGCCTTGGTCGTCGATGTCGATGACCCTGAATTTCAACCCCTTTTTTCGGGCCAGCTGCTGCCAGGGAACGAAGTTGGCGTGATGCTCCATGACAGAAACCACGATTTCGTCGTCCTTTTTCAGGCGACCGCAGATCAGGGAATAAGCCAACAAATTGAGACTCTCGGTGGCATTACGGGTGAAGACGACTTCTTCGGGCCGCGTGGCGCCGATGAAATCCGCCACCGCCTCTCTGGTTTTTTCATATTCTTGGGTGGCCTTTTCCGAGATCGGATAAAGGCCGCGAAAGATGTTGGCCGAATAGTTTTGGTAATATTCTTGAGCCTTTTCAATCATGGCCCTCGGCTTCAGGGAGCTGGCCGTTGAATCCAGGTAAACTAGGTTGGGGATATTCTTGAAAATGGGAAAATCTTTTTTGTAACGATTAATTTTAGACATTGGTTAGTTCAATCGATCTTGATATTTTTCTAATTCGGGGAAATGGCCCAGGTTTTCTATCTTCTCAAAAACCTCTTTGAGAAATCCTTTGATTAGAAGATTCTGAGCCTGGGGTTTGGTCAACCCTCGGCTCCGAAGATAAAAGAGCTGATCCGAGTTGAGTCTTCCCGTCGTCGAGCCGTGGGTGCAAAAAACATCATTGGCCAGGATCTCCAGAGAAGGCCGGGACTCGACAAACCCCCTCTTTGACATTAGCAAATTCTGATTTTTTTGGTAAGCGTGAGATCCCTGGGCTGACTTCTCAATCTTAATTAATCCTTCGTAGATCAGTTTAGCCTCGTCATAAAACACGCCTTTGACCAAAGCCTCAGAGAAAGTCTGGGGCGAAAGGTGTTGCTGAAGAACTTGCAGACGGAAAAGATCTTTGCCCCGACCAATAAAAATACTAAAAATGTAAACCCGGGCGCCGGCGGCCTGAATTTTGATCCGCAGCCGGCCCGAGTAATTGTAGAGAAAAAAGACGAAGGTCGCCTTCTCATCAATCCGATACTCTCTCCTTCGGCTTTTGATCACGTCAATGAACTTGATCATGGTTAACCGACCGTCCCTTTCATTTCTAAATTAATCAAGCGATTGAGTTCGACGGCGTACTCTAAAGGAATCTCTTTGGCCACCGGCTCGATAAAGCCGTTGACCAGAAGACTGGCCGCATCTTCTTTGTTAATGCCTCGCGAGTTTAAATAGAAAAGTTTTTCTTCGCCGAGCCTTTCCACCGTCGCCTCGTGCTGAATCTGAACGTCTTTCTCTTTAATGCGAAGCACGGGGTAGGTGTCGGAACGGGATTTTTCATCCAGGATCAGAGCGTCGCAGGACACGAAACTAGAAGCATTTTTAGCTCCCGGAAAAACCTGAACCAAGCCCCGATAGGAAGTCCGGCCTCCTTGTTTGCTGATTGATTTGGAAATAATCCTCGAGGATGTTTTCGGAGCAAAATGAAGCATCTTGGCGCCGGCGTCCTGATGTTGATTCTGACCGGCCAAGGCAATGGATAAAACCTCGCCTCTCGCTCTTTTGCCCATTAAGTAACAGCTGGGATATTTCATGGTGATGGCCGACCCCAAATTGCAATCAATCCATTCCATGATGCCGTCTTGATCAACCCGGGCTCTTTTAGTGACCAGGTTATAGACATTCTTGCTCCAGTTCTGAACCGTGGTGTAGCGGACCCGAGCCCCTTTCTTGACAAAGATTTCCACCACGGCGGCGTGCAAGGATTTGGCCGAATAGATTGGCGCCGTGCACCCCTCAATGTAGTGGATTTCGCTGTTTGGTTCGGCAATGATTAAAGTCCTCTCAAACTGGCCGAAATTTTGGGAGTTAATCCGGAAATACGCCTGCAAGGGCAGGACGACTTTTACCCCCTTTGGCACATAAACAAAACTGCCGCCAGACCAAGCCGCCGAATTTAAGGCGGCAAACTTATTGTCCGAGGCCGGGATCAAGGTCCCAAAATACTGCCTGACAATATCCGGATATTTTTTAACGGCCGTGTCCGTGTCGCAAAAAATGACTCCCTGTTTTGTCAATTCTTTTTGAATGCTTTCGTAAACAACTTCAGAATCATACTGAGCGCTGACGCCGGAAAGAAAGTCTTTTTCGGCTTGAGGAATGCCGATCTTTTCATAGGTTTTCCTTATTTCTGGAGGCAAATCCTGCCAGGTTGGGCTCGAGCCTTCTGTTGCCCGGGAGAAATAAACGATCTCGTTAAAATTGATCTTGGCCAGATCGCCGCCCCAACGCGGCATCTTTTTCTTCTGAAAAATCTGAAGAGACCTCAAGCGGAAATCTTTCATCCAGTCGGGCTCTCCCTTTAGGCTGGAAATTTCTAAAACACGCTTTTCAGAGAGACCTTTTTTGCTCTTAAAAACGGGTTTTGAAGGCATGGCAAAGCCGTACTGATAATTGTCGAGAGACTTGGGTATTTTCACAGATTTTCGTAGCCCCGATCCTCAATCTCTTTGGCCAGATTCCCTCTGCCGACCTTAACCAGTTTTCCTTCTTTCATGATCAAAACCTGATCGGGCTTAATGTATTTTAATATCCGGTTATAGTGAGTAATCAAGATTAAAGTCTTTTTCTTCCGGACCAGGACCTTAAGAAGCTTGGCAATAACCTTGAGGCTGTCGACGTCAACGCCGGTATCAATCTCGTCAAAGATAAGAAGCTTAGGATCAAGCAGGACGGCTTGCAAAACCTCGATCTTCTTTTTTTCGCCGCCAGAAAATTCTTCATTGAGAGAGCGCTCAAGGAGCTCCTTTTTTATCTTGAGGCTTTGGGCCGCCTGGTTCACTCTGTCTCGGATGGTCAAGATATCGACCCGGCCGTTCAAAGCCTGCCGCAAAAGCTGAAAGACGGTGATGCCGGAAATGGAAAGAGGGGATTGAAAAGAGAGGAACAACCCTGATTTGGCCCTTTTTTCCGGAGGAAGGCCTTTTAAGTTTTTGCCTTCAAAAGAAAGCCTCGAATCGGGGGAAAAAGAATAGGCCGGGTGGCCCATGACGGCCAAGGCCAAGGTGGATTTCCCCGATCCGTTGGGGCCCATCAAGACATAGGTTTGGCCTTTTTTAAATTCAAAATTCAGATTGTCTAAAATCTTTTTCTTCTTGACGAAAACGGTGAGGTTTTTTAGTTTCAGCATCTGATTAAACTTTTTTGTTGGCGGCTAAATCGGCTAGAGTGATCGAGCCCAACGCCTGATTAATGGTCGTCTCCAGTTTCTGCCAGAGATCGCGGCTCGAACAGCCTCGGGCCCTGGAGCAGGAGAGTTGGCCAAAGCCCAAACAAGGAGCCGAAGCCATCCGACCCTCCAGGATCTCAAAAATCTGGCCCGCGCTGATTCTCTTGGCCGGCCGAGATAAAAGATACCCGCCCTCGACTCCCTTGACCGATTTAATCAAACCGGCTTTTTTGAGCCTCTGGAAAATCTTTTGAAGATAGTCGTAAGGCAGATTTTCTTCTTTAGCAATTTTGCTCGTCGGACAAATTCGACGCTCTTTGGCTAGATGAACAAGCGCCCGCAAACCGTAATATGATCTTGTAGAAATGCGCATAACATAAATAGGACTATATTAATCCGATTTACTAAGTATAATCTCAGAAGAAGCAATCGTCAAGAGGTATTGATTCTTTGTCTTTCATGAATTAAAATCAAGTCGGGCCTTTCGCCGATGTAGCTCAGACGGCAGAGCGACTCCATGGTAAGGAGTAGGTCGTCGGTTCGATTCCGACCATCGGCTCAAGCGCTGCCGCTAAATTCAAAATTAAAAAGTCAAAAGTCAAAATTAACAATATTTTAAAACTAGTTCGCATTTAGTCATTTTGCATTTTGCGCTTTGCATTTTGCATTTGATTGAGCGAAGCGAAGGAATATGGCGACAAAAAAACCGTACACTAAGCTTCAGTGCGCCGAGTGCAAGAGGGTTAACTATTTCACCCACAAATCCAAGAAGGCCGGGGAGAAGAAATTAGAATTGAAAAAATTCTGCAAGTGGTGCCGGAAGCACACAATTCACAAAGAGGGGAAAAAATAAGACAAGCTTGGTTTATGGAAATTAAAATTGTTAAAAGTTCGATAAATAGGAAAGAACTTACTGAGATCGCAAAGGGGCAATTTGGCGATTTAGTAAAGGCGGTTGTTGACGTTGGGCAGGGGATAATGGCTGTGGCCGGTGAAATGCACGCCGATGAAGAAGCAATATTGATGGAGCAGGAGAGTTCAAAGCGAGAACATACGTGGGGCATTAATCTCTATCCGGGAAAGAGCGGAAAAGAATTGATAGAGTTCGATTCTATAATCAATATTAAGCCTTCCTCTGGCAATCGTTCGCGAGATGTGGAAAATCCCCAGACTCGGGAACAGATTAAGATTATTGTAAATAAATTAATTGTGGAATGAAAACGATGGAAATAATTCATAAAAAATTAGCCGAGGGAAGATGGTTCGATCTTTCGCTTTGCGAACAGCTTGGGAATATTGGCAGCGAAATTAATCGGACGCTTCGCTGGAAAGATAAAGACCAAAATAATTTTGAGAGAGCAATATCTCGAGCCCTTGAGCTTTTTGACCTAACATTAAAAGACCCGCGCTGGAAGAAACGTTTAAAAGAAATCGCTCGCGCCAGGGAATTATTTTGCGATGCCATCACGGGCGGAAAAGAATACAAAAGTTCGCTCAAAGACCTTGACCGCTATTTCTTTTATTACGCTTTTTGCGCCAGGCGTAACGGGCGATAGGTCTCGCCGAGCACAAAAAGGGGTATAATTCGGGGGTATAGTTCAATGGTAGAATGATGCTCTCCAAAAGCATTGATCTCCGTTCGAGTCGGAGTACCCCCGCCCCGAACCAGAACCAAGTTCGGTTCGGGGCTGCCCAGAATCGAATTAATTCTGGTTCTGGGCGCCTCGAATCTATTTTATGTTTTACATTAAAGGGTAGAAAAGCATTAAAATTTATGCTTCGCGATAGTTTATAACAGCATTTTTTATCGAGAGACCGAGAGGCTTTGAAAGTCGCCAAAAAGGCGAAGTAAATTTATGGAAGAAAAAACAATTACATACCAGGAATTTGTAGAGGGTTATAGAACAGAAAAATTCATTGTGCTGATAGACAAAAATAGGGCTGGCGATTTTGTATTGTCTGATTTTGCAGATAAACACAGTAAACCCGCACATCTTTTTTGGTCGTGGTGCGGCATTATATTGGCTATACCTTTACCGATAATATTCATTTTTATTAATTGGCGTTATTCGATTATTTCTTTTATTGCGGGCATAATAATAGTTGAGGGATCAAGAAAATCTGCAACAGATTTTGTGCTTCGTAATATGTTAGAAAATGAGAGCTTCTGGGAATATATACTTTTACATAAAGGCGCGATGATTAGAGATAGAGAAGGGAATGAAATTACTTCGGATTTTTTATCTGAAATGAGTAAAAAATTTGGGTAGAAACGGTTTTTTAATATGCATTCTTACATTTATTATTATCCAAAATTTAATTCTTCCGAAAAGTTAGAATGGAGAATAAGAATTGAAAAGATCCCAGAGAGTGGTAATTATTTTTTTGCCCTATGTTTTTATATAAATGAACCATACTTAGGAAATCAAATTGGAGGATATGCTGGTTTTCAGTTGGTGGGCAACGAGAAAAAGGCAATTTTTAGTTTATGGCATAGTATTAACGCCGAGGCGGCTAATAAATTCGTAATTAGTGATATTAATGAAAACGGTTTAGTCAAAAGAATACTTGGTTTATATAATTGGGAGGTAAATAAACTATACGATTTAAGTTTAGAATTTAATAAGAATAATATAGCTTTCGGTATTAAAAACGAAAGTGGCCTTTTCACAAATGTTGGTACGCAGAGATTACCAGATAATTTTTCTTATGTAGACTTGGCTAAAAAAGTAGATTTGTTCACAGAATGGTTCGGAAATAGTAATCCCACAACACCTCTAAAAATCGTCTTTCTCAACCTGTTTCCTTCTCCACAGAAATTAGAAATAAACACAAATAGCAATACTTTAGGGTGCAATATGAGGATTTTAGACAGCAATAGTGCTGTTTTTGAATTAAATAACTAAATTCTTCTGGCCGAGGCACCTCATTTTAAGAAAGTGGAAAACAGCCGATTTCTTTCTTAAAATCTTGGTACTAGACCGAGTCACACCGCATGAACAATTTTTATCTTTTTTGCCGGAAAATTCACCGCCTTTCCATTTTTTTGTGACGGCGTCACGACCGAGTAGTCGTAGTTGCTTGGTCAGACCAAGCAACTAAGATACTACAATGTGATTATTAAAATTGAATCCGGCGCAACACCAAATCCAACAATTGAAACTATGGCGAAAACTGCAAAGGGGTTAGGTGTTTCCATTGATGATTTGATGAAATAATTATGGCCCAATATTTACAACATCTAGTTTTCGTTGGCGCAATTGTCCAATTAGCTGGCATAATTTCATATATAAAAGAAACGCTCAAGGGCAACACAAAACCAAATAAAGTAACGTGGCTTTTGTGGACTGTCGCCCCGCTAATTGCAACTTTCGCCGCTATTGCCGATGGCGTGAGGTGGTCGGTATTGCCAGTTTTTATGTCCGGCTTCGGTCCTTTATTGGTTTTGCTTGCTTCTTTTGTAAATAAAAAATCGTATTGGAAATTAGAAAAATTTGATTATCTTTGCGGACTCTGTTCTATTTTAGCATTAGTGCTTTGGGGAATAACTAAAGAGCCAGTCATCGCAATTATATTTGCAATAGCGAGCGACGCTTTCGCTGCTGTTCCTACTTTAATGAAATCGTGGAAATATTCAGAAACAGAAACCGCAGATGCTTATACTACTGGATTATTTAATTCGCTTACTAGTTTCGTAGCTATAAAAATGTGGAGCTTTGCGGCGATTGCCTTTCCCGTCTATTTAGTTATGATTAATTCATCTCTGATTTTAGCTATTTATAGAAAAAGAATTTTTAAAAAAGAATTTGCCGCCAAAGAAAAAGAAAATGTCTCTCAAAATCAAAATCTATCCTGACCCGGTTTTAAAACAAAAAGCCGAGAAGGTTGAAAAAATTGACCAGGAGGTTTTGGATTTAATCAAAAACATGAAAGAGACGATGACGGAAGAAAAAGAGGGCAAAGTCAAGGGAGTGGGGTTGGCAGGCAATCAAGTCGGCGTCTTGAAAAGAATCATTATTGTTTCGACAAAAGATGGTCCGAAAGGCTTTATCAATCCCCAGGTTTTAAGATTGGGCAAAAAAAAAGAAATTGGCAAAGAAGGCTGCTTGAGCGTTCCAGGGCTTTGGTTAGAGATAAAAAGGCCGGCATGGGTTGAGGTAAAAGCCATTAATGAAGAGAGTCGGGAAGTCGAATTTAAAGCCGAGGGGTTTCTGGCCCGGGTTCTCCAGCACGAAATCGACCACCTCAATGGGGTATTGTTTTTTGAGAGACTGGGGTTATTCGAAAGATTACGAGTTAAAAGAAAGTTGAACAAACTTATACAAGGTCTAAAATCCAACAATTTCCAATGACCAATTCCAATATTCAAAACCAAATCACAATTTCCAAAATGATTCTTTGGTCATTGGATATTGATAGTATTGGACATTGGACATTGGTTTTTTGATGTTTATTCTAATGGAACTCGTTGATTCTCTCATCTCTCGTGGTTGGTTAAAGACTCCCCGGATTATCAAAGCCTTCCGCAAAATCAAACGGGTTGATTTCCTTCCGGAAGATCTCAAAGACTTATCCGAGCTCAATGAGGCCCTTTCGATTGGACACGAACAAACTATTTCGCAACCCCTGGTCGTGGCTTTTATGTTGGAACTTCTCCAACCCGAACCAGGGCAGAAAATGCTTGATATTGGGAGTGGGTCTGGCTACACGACGGCCATTCTGGCCGCTATTGTCAGCGGCTCCAATCACGGGAAGGTCATCGGGATTGAAATCATACCCGAGTTGGCGGAGTTCGGTAAAAGAAACGTTGATAAATATGATTTTATCCGGCAGGAGATAGCAGAAATTGTCTGCGTTGATGGCAATTTGGGTTATCCCAAAGAGGCCCCTTTTGACAGAATTTTGGTTTCGGCCAGTTTGAGCGACGAAATTCCTTTAGCTTGGAAAGGACAATTAAAAATAGGGGGTCGCATCGTCACGCCGATCGCCAACTCTATCTGGCTATTTATCAAAAAGGATGAGGCTGAATTTGAAAAATACGAATATCCGGGATTCGTCTTTGTTCCTTTGGTCAAAAGTTAGACAAACGGAATGAGAACAAGAATTTTAGTGATCCTGATCAGTGGCCTGGTCGTCATCGGCGCGCTCGGGATAGTCATCAGCGGGATAAATCTTCCCGCTGATTCCGCCGACAACCAGAAAAAACCTTTTTCGGTCAGAGGGGGAGAAGGGTTTTTTGAAATAGCCGCCAACCTTGAAAAAGAAAGGCTGATAAAAAATAGGTTATTTTTCGAGGCCGCCGTCATTTTTTTGAACGGCGTCAAGCGCCTCCAAGCCGGGGATTACGAGCTAAACCCGAGTCTGTCGCCGCTGCAAATCGTTGAAAAAATGATTAAAGGCGAAACGGCGGCGGAGAACATTACCATTCCCGAGGGTTGGACAATTAAAGACATTGCCTGGTTTTTCGAAAATAAAGGCGCTTTTCAAACAGAAGAATTATACGAATTGCCTTTGAAAAAATTCAGTGATAAATTTGGTTTCCTGCGAGAGGCGCCAAAAAACGCCGGCCTCGAAGGTTATCTTTTTCCGGATACTTATCAATTTAAACGAGGGGAAATGACAGCAGAAATTGTTGCCGAGACAATGCTGGAAAACTTTGGTAAAAAGATGGCTCCGGAAATGAAAACGGAAATCAAAAAACAAGGCAAAACAATTTTTGAAATCATCACCATGGCTTCTTTGCTGGAAAAAGAAGTTAAAACTCTCGAAGAAAAAAAACTGGCTTCCGGTATCCTTTGGAAAAGGCTGGGAGTGGGCATGCGGCTCCAAGTTGACGCGACGCTTCTTTACGCACTTGCCGGGCAAGGACAAAATTCAAAACAAATCACCTTTGAACAAACGCAGATTGATTCGCTTTACAACACTTACAAGTATGCGGGCCTGCCTCCGGGACCGATTGCCAATCCCGGCCTCGACAGTATTGTCGCCGCCATTTACCCGACCGACAGCCTCTACTGGTACTATCTTTCAACTCCCGCGGGTCAGACTCTTTTCAGCCAAACCCTTGAGCAACATAATATAAAAAAAGTTAAATATCTTACCTCGCCCTAGCGAGGCTAAGATTTTCTTAAATGAAAAAGAAGATCGCCTTAATTATTGCTTTCCGTGACTTCCGCGACGAAGAGTATTTTGAACCGAAAGAAATTCTGGAAAAAGCGGGTTTTGAGATAACGACTGTCAGCGAAAAGATGGGGCCGGCTATGGGCGTTTACGGCGGCGAAGCCGAAATTAATCTTCTTCTCTCTGAACTCAAGGTTCATGATTTTGACGCCGTCGTTTTTGTCGGCGGCTCGGGGGCTTCTCGCTATTTTGAAGATAAGTCCGCCCGACGCATTGTTCTGGAAGCCGTTCTCGAGAATAAGGTTTTGGGAGCCATCTGTATTGCCCCGACTATTCTCGCCTTAGCCGGGGTTCTAAAAAATAAAAAGGCAACGGCTTGGTCTTCGAATATGGATAAGAGCTTTATCGAGATACTGAAAAAAGAAGGAGCCGATTACTCAACCCCTTCCGCCGTCGTCATTGACGGATTAATTATCACCGCTAATGGTCCCGAGGCGGCGACGGCTTTTGCCCAAGCCATTCTTGACAAGCTGAAATGAGCTTGCTAGGATGAGCCCAGTCACCGTAGACAGCGGGTGCCGTAAGGCTTAATTTCCTGCTTAGGCGAAAAAGGTTATTTTCTTTTGTCTGCGGTAAAACCCGTAGTTTTTTATTATAGCGGGCAGTAGCCCGATATATCGCTTCGCGCTATAGTAATAGTAAGTTAGAAACTAAGTTCCCAAGTTTCTATGCCAAAGTCCAAACTCCAAAAACAAAAGACCGTTGAGGAACTGAAAGAAAATCTGAAAAAAGCCAAATCAGTTGTTTTTACTGACATCCAGGGCATCAAAGCAAAAGACTTGGTGGCTTTGCGTCGTAAAGTAAAAGAAGCCCAAGGTAATTTAAAAGTGGCCAAAAAAACCTTAATCGATTTAGCCCTTGAGGGAACGGAAAAATCGCCCCAAGCCAAGGAAATGAATGGGGAAGTAGCGGTTCTTTTTGCCTTCGAAGATCCGATTCGGACTCTAAAATCACTTTATGAGTTTTCCCGGACACACGAAAGTCTGAAGTTCATTTCCGGGATCTTTGACGGTCTTTTGGTGGGCAAAGACGAACTCTTGGCCCTGGCCCAACTACCGCCAAAAGAAGAATTACTGGCTAAGCTCGTGAGAAGTCTGGCCAGCCCCATGTCCGGCTTGATCAATACCTTCCAAGGAAATATTAAAGGTCTAATAACTGTTTTGGCAAAAGCCAAAACATAAATTTCTACTAACAAAAATATGGCAGAAGAAATCAAGGAGAAAAGTGAAGTCCCGGCAAAGTTCAAAGATCTCGTTGAGAAAATCGAAACCCTTTCCGTCTTAGACCTCGCCGAACTGGTCAAGGTTTTAGAAAAGAAGTTTGGCGTCTCGGCCTCAACTTCTGTGATGGCTATGCCTCCGGCCGCCGGAGCCGCTCCCGCCGAAGCCGCTGAGGAAAAAAGCACCTATAATATCGAACTGAAATCTGTTGGCGACAAAAAGATCGAGGTGATCAAGGTCGTCAGAGATATTACGGAAAAGGGTTTGAAGGAAGCCAAAGACCTGGTTGAAGCGGCGATGCTGGCGCCCCAAATGGTCAAAGAGAATGTCAAGAAAGAAGAGGCCCAGGAGATGAAAAAGAGATTCGAAGCCGCCGGCGCCCAGGTAGAATTGAAATAGCTATCAAAAAGAAAACACCCCCGGAAAAAGAGGGTGTTTTCTTTTGTCTAAAAAAATAATAAAAGCTCACAACTCCAATTGATAAACGTCCAGGCCGCTGAGAAGATACAAAAACTTGCCGTCCGAAGAAAAAGCCGCGTCTTTTAGACCGAGAAACTTCTCGCTCCGGAATTGCCTGATCAGTGATCCGGATTGATTAATCAGAATAACTCTTTTCTCTGAAGGTTCTAAAATGGTAAATCCTAAAAAGGGCGGCCAAATGACCAGCTTCATCAGCCTTTTGGGAAAGGGAAAAACCGACAAACTCATGGTCTTTTTCAGTTGGCCCGCCTGGTATTCCCAAATGGAATTGTCTTCGCCAAGAATAAAAACAGAACCCGTGACACCGATCGACCTAGCCGCCAAAGGCTTTCTCTCTCCGGCCCGAATCCATGACTGCGGCTCTTCTCGGTTGATGGTTAAAGGATATTGATATTTAAAAACCTTGCCCGTGCCCTTTTCGAGAAAATACAAACTTCCTTTAAAGGAGGAGAGGCCGGCAAAGCTCGTTTCGGCATCGGGCAACTTCAAAGAAAAGGCCGCTTCAACCTTATCGTCGGCCAGGAAAGAGACCTTATTGGGCTTAGTAAACAGGATTATTTCGTTGTTGCCCGGAACACCAAAGCTAAAACCCTCATCAACGCTAATCATTTTCAATTCATGGTTGGAAGCCAGCTTAGCGATTTTTTTTTCGTAAGGACTGAAAAAATAAAGTGCTTTATCCAAAACAACCAAGTACTGAGGAATAAAATCGCTATCGGTGAAAGAGAATAAAAGTTGAGGATCCGGCAATTCTTCTAATTTACTGAGGCCCACGAGATTTTTTTCGATCAGGGATTGCAAAGCAAGCGCTTCTTTGCTAACCGGGCTGTTTTCGCTGCTCAAGGGCAAGATGTCTTCAAAAGCTTCCTTGAAGAGATTATCGGCCTTCTCGTTTTGGCTTAAGGCTAAATAGCCTTGGGCTTTAACAACTTTTTCCTGAAGGCTGATCAAGCGATCGCGAGAAAGACTGGCTTTTGTCTCTTCGTCTCTCTGGGCAAAAAGAAAGCCCAAGATCAAAAAAGAAACCAAGATAAAGATCAAAAGGAGATTTCTTCTTGCTTCTTTGTTTTCCCAATCAAGAGACAACTTAAAGTCCGAAACCTTTAATTGTGGCCAGTTTATCTTGGGCAGACTCATTCCGTTTAATAGTTTTATAGAAAAGTCGAGCTTCGAGAAAATTTGGCAAAATGTGGAAAAGAATCGCCGAGCCGGAGAAAAAACATCTTTCAAAGAAAGGGGGGTGGCCATTTTTTTGAAGATTAGTTCGCTTTTGGGAGAGATTTCTTTGGTCAAAAAAAGCAAAAAGCAAATACCCCGAAGGCTGGAAAATTCCTTTTCCTTGTTTTGAAATAATTCTTTCAGAGCTTTTTGGTCCGGCGCCAGAGAGATTTTTTCCAGGAGAGCGGTTTTGGAAAAAAACTCAAAAACCTCTTCGGTGAGAATGATAATTTTATCGTTTTCCAAGAATTTGCCGCCAACAATATTGGTAAAAATTTTCAGGGGGTATGGCTCAAACTCCTCGATTTCTAAAGTCTTGCCGATATCGGTAATGTGACCGGGTCTCAATAAAAAAACTTTGGTTTTTCCGTCCTTGCTAAAAATCAGGTCGAGATCGTGCAAACTGATAACCGTCAAGGATAAATTGCCCAGCCAGCTGACATTGCCCAGCTTGGTCTTTTCCGAAAGAAAATCATTAGCCTTTTTCAAAGCCTTTTTCAAAGCCGCCTCTGGCAAAGAACCGGAATAATATTCTCTCTTGAGAAGAAAGGCGAGATTATTGATAAGCCTCGAGTCCTGAGGCAGGGCATTCTTGAGCTCGCCGATAATATAAAGACTCCCGAGTTTTTGCTCTTGGGAGTTACCGGGTTCATAACAAAAACTGTCAAATATGAGATCTGGTTTTGCCCCCGGATTAAAATGAAACTCGAATATTTTCATCTTAAAATATTATACCTCTTTACAGGCAAAAACAAATAGGTTTAAATGAGAAAGTAGTAGCCTGGGCACTTAGC
>MHTO01000027.1:27551-34937 GCA_001823105.1 Candidatus Wildermuthbacteria bacterium GWA2_46_15
TACGTAGTCGTTAAATGGCTGGGGCGAAGGGGGTATTGCGTTTGGTGCGGCTTTGTGGGAACGGTCACCATAGACCGAACCCCCTTAGACAATATGGGATGGCGAATAGGCAAAACCACTCGTATTGTCATCGCCAACTGCGATCACGGTTGGAAAAAGGTTTAAAGCCGACCAAAAAAAGAAGGGTGACGACCGAGTCGCCCTTCTTGTATTTTCGGGGACGACCCACCCCTCTTTTTGATTTGAGAAAAGTGGTGTAAAATAAAGCAATGATTAGAGCCGCAGAAAAACAAAACATTCTTCTCCAGTGGCTTTCTTGGCAGTTTGTCGAAACGCCCAAGGGGATTTTAAGAGGCTGGAGAAATATCCTGGTTTTTAATTTTGAATACTTCTCCATTCCCTTGCTTTTTAAAACCTTCTTTGCCTATTGGCGGCAGTACCGGTGGTATTACCCTCGGAGTTTTGACATCGGAAAGTACGCCGAGGTGATTTTCTCAAATATAATTTCTCGCGTCTTGGGCGCCATCGTCCGCAGCGCCATGATTGTCCTGGGCATCCTGGTGGAGATAATCATCTTCTTGATCGGAGCTCTGGTCTTCCTTGTCTGGGTTCTTCTGCCCGCTCTGATCTTCTTTGGGCTCTGGCAGGGAATAAGGCTCTTCTTTTAAACCCCGATGGATAATTTTGATTTAAGAAAAAGCGCGATCTCCGAAGCCGTCCGGCTGATTGGCAGTTCTGGTTTTCGATTGATATCTCTTTTCCAGAAAGTTTTCCGCCTGCTTTCTCTTTTTTCTTTCTTGGTCTTTCTTTACGGCTTTCTAACCAATGCCCTGGGGACCGAGTCTCTTTCACGGCTTTTGGGCGCCGGAATTGCCTCTCTTTCTCTGGCCGTGATTTTTTGGCAGCTCGATTTGTTTTTTGAACTGAAACTCAAAAAACCGAAGTTGAAAGTCGGCCTGCAAGAAGCCTTGGCTAATCCCGATAATTTCAATCCTTCGATTGACTCAGGATTGACCCTGAGCGGAGTCGAACGGGTCAATTTAGCTGATTTTCTGGAGTTTGAAACCGCCCAGGTGGTAGAAAAAGCCATCAGTTTCAGCCAAAAAAAGGGAGTTTCCCTTAATACGACCTTTATTCTTTGATTTCCAGCGACTCTGCCCTAATCTCTTTTGTCCTTTCTAGGTTATTGATGAATCAGAAGGAAATACAAAAAATTGTTGAAGAAAGCCTGATGCTTCCGTCGTCCGACGGAGAACAAAATTTTCCTGATCTATTGCTCGAGTCGTTAAGGAATGCTCAAAAAAGAGGCCAGGCCTCAATCAGCCAGGGCAATCTCTTAACCGGCTTGGCGAAACAAAGCCCCTTATTCAAAAGAATCCTGGTGGAGGCGAGCCTTAAGGCTGAAGACATCGACAATCTGACCTGGTGGTGGGAAGGTAGCCAAAAGAAGACCGAAGAGAAAAAAAGATTCTGGGAATACAAAAATCTGATTAAGATTGGTGGCCTGGCCAAAAGCTGGGCGGCCGGCTACACCATTACCCTTGATCAATACGCCATTGACTGGACAGAAATGGTTGAGAGAAAGGGATTTGAAGAAATCGTTGGTCACGAAAAAGAAATCGGACAAATAGAAAGGATCCTGGCCCGACAAGAGGTCAATAATGTTTTGGTGGTGGGAGAAGCGGGTTCGGGCCGAGGAGCGATGCTTCAGGCTCTGACTCAAAAGATTCTTTTTGGCGAGAGCTTGCCCGAACTGAATTACAAAAGAGTGGTGGAACTCGATCTTTCCTTGCTCATTAACCGCAAAGAAAGCCAAGAAGAAGCCGGAGCCGTCTTAGAACAAATCTTCCGAGAAGTCCTTCAGGCCACCAATATTATTTTAATCATCCAGGACTTTCATAACTTCATTGGCGGCCATCTCCGGCCCGGCACGGTGGATATTTCCGGCACCCTGGCCGCCTATCTTAGGATTCCCCAGTTCCGGTTAATCGCCGTCAGTGACTTTGCCAGCTTCCATCGGTTCATCGAGTCCAATATCATTGTTTCCTCTTTCGAAAAGGTGGAGGTTTCTGAGGTTTCTATCGATGAAACCATTAGGCTGCTGCAATTATTCGTCCCGGGCTGGGAAGTAAAATACAAGAAGTTCATCAGCTATCCGGCTCTGAAAGAACTGGTGATTGAGGCCGATCGCTATCTGCCCGCCATTCCTTTTCCCAAGAAAGCGACAGATCTGATGGCCGAACTCTTGGTCGAACTCTCGAGGAGTAAAAACCCCTTGGTTCTGCCCCGGCACGTGGCCCAAATCGTTTCAGAGAAAAGCGAAATTCCGGTTGGCCAAATTTCCCTTGAGGAAAAACAAAATCTGCTCAACCTGGAAAACCTTTTGCACGAAAGGATTATTAATCAGAACGAGGCGGTCAGCGAAGTTTCCTCGGCCTTGAGGCGCGCCCGGGCCGACATCACCATCAGAAAAGGACCGATGGGAACTTTCTTGTTTCTGGGCCCGACCGGCGTGGGCAAAACCGAAACGGCCAAGGCTTTAGCCGCCACTTACTTTCGCTCAGAAGAACGGATGATCCGCCTTGATCTTTCTGAGTTCCAGAATCCTACGGACCTAAAAAGATTGATTGGTTCGACCGAAGAAGAAAGTTTCTTTGTCACCCAGGTCAGAGAGAATCCTTTTTCTCTGGTGCTTTTGGACGAAATAGAGAAAGCCCATCCCAATATCCTCAACCTCTTTCTGGCGGTGCTCGACGAAGGCTCAATGAGAGATGGCTTGGGCCGCAAGGTCAATTTCCTCAACACCATCATCATCGCCACTTCCAACGCCGGTTATCAAATCATCCTTCGGGCCATTGAAGAAAAACTGGAAATGCCTTCCATTAAGGAAAAACTGCTCGCCCATGTTTTCAACGAGGGGATCTTCCGGCCAGAATTCATTAACCGTTTTGACGCCGTCGTCGTCTTCAGGGGCCTGACCGAAGAAAACCTTTTTAAAATTGCCGAATTGATGTTGGGAAAACTCAAAAAAAATCTGGCGGAAAAAGGAATAGAATTTGTCATCAACCATGAGCTGATAAGCGAAGTGGCCAGGCTCGGCTTTAATCCGGTTTTCGGCGCCAGACAAATGCGCCGAGTCATTCAGGACAAGATAGAAAACGTTTTAGCTCAAGCTTTGCTCTCTGGACAAATAAAAAGAGGTCAAAGAATCAGCCTGGAAATACCGGATTTTAAACTCATAATTTTCTAATTTGAGTATTAGCGAAAATTCTCGCCGAAGGCGAGGTTCTTAAACCCGACCCACAAGGTCGGGTTTTTAAGTTGCATTAACGGGTGTGCAAAGGCTGTGGAAAAAGTTCTTGTTTTGAGGTGATTGACGAGGGTGTTTCAATGGCTTATAGTGGGGAATAGAGGATAGCCTGTGGATAAGCGTGGTAAACAGTGGATAACTAAGATGTTCATCGGCGAATACACCTATTCAATTGACGAAAAGAAAAGATTGGCCATTCCCGTAAAAATGCGCGAGCCTTTGGGCAAGAAAGCCGTCATCACCCGGGGCCTAGACAACTGCTTGTCCGTTTATCCGGTTAAGGCCTGGGAGGCTTTGGTGGAAAAGATCAGCAAATTACCTTTGTCCGGATCTGACGCCAGGGGATTCACTCGTTTAATGCTCACCGGCGCCATGGAAGTTACTCTGGATAATCTGGGACGGATTCTCGTACCGGACTTTCTCAAAGAATACGCCGGTCTTAATAAAAAAGTCGTCATTGCCGGCGTCAACGATCGTTTAGAGATCTGGGACGAAGCGAAATGGAAAGAATATAAAAATAAAACCGAGGAAGCCGGCGGCGACATTGCCGAAAGATTGAAAGAATTAGGCATCTAACAACTACCAGGATGCACGTTCCCGTCCTTTTAAAAGAGGTGATTAGTTATCTCGATCCTCAGCCGAATGAGAACTTCGTTGACGGCGCTTTCGGTGAAGGGGGACACAGCCTCGCCATTCTGGAAAACACGAGTCCCGCAGGAAAGATTCTGGGCATAGAAACAGACAAAGAGATGTGCGCTCGCTGGCTGGCGAGGAAATTCCAAATTCCAAAATCTCCTTCGACCCCGAGCTCAGGACCGAGGGGCAAATTCCAAAGAGTAATCCTGGTTAATGATAATTTTGTCAATTTAAAAAAGGTAGTTAAAGAGAAAAAATTCGGGCCAATCTCAGGAGTTCTTCTGGATTTAGGGATTTCCAGCTGGCATCTGGAAGAATCCCAAAAAGGATTCTCCTTTCTCCGGAATGAATTTTTGATGATGCGTCTCGACGGCGACAAAAGCAAATTAACGGCGGCGAGTATTATCAACCACTGGCCGGCGGCCGAGCTAGAAAGGATTTTCCGAGAGTACGGAGAAGAAAGATTTGCCTCGAAGATGGCCGCCGCGATTTGTTCCCTTAGGAACAGAAAACCGATTGAAACAACCTGGCAGTTAGCCGAGATCATTAAAAGAATATTGCCCCCAGCCTATGAAGGAGGACGGATCCACCCGGCCACCCGAGTTTTCCTGGCTCTGAGAATAGCCGTTAACCGCGAATTAGAGAATTTAGAAAGGACCTTGCCTCAAATTCTGGAAGTCTTGAATAAAGGAGGAAAAATCTGCGTCATCACTTTCAATTCTTTAGAAGATCGAATCGTTAAAAACTTCTTCAAAGAACAGGCCCGAGAGGGAAGATCAAAAATTTTAACCCCCAAACCGGTCACGCCGGGCCTCGTCGAGATAAAAAATAATCCGCGCTCAAGATCAGCCAAATTAAGAGCCGCCGCAAAAGTATGAACACTTTAACCTTTCCTCTTTCTTTTCCACGAATTTCTCTCAAAATATCGGCGGGGATGATCTTATCGGTCGGCCTGGCCGCCATCGTTTTAATGATTTTTGCCTGGCTTTGGCAGAACAACCAAGTTGTCGCTCAAACCTATCAATTTCAACATTTGCAGAACAGGTCAACGAACCTCAAGAAAGAGAACGAACGATTGGAAATCAACGGTTTAAAAGAAAACACTCTCTTTAATCTGGAAAAACAGGTCCAGAGTTTAAACCTCGAGAAGGTAGAAATGGTCAGCTTTATCCAATCGCCCGGAACAACCGTGGTAACCAGATGAAGGGTTATCGGATCGGCCTCATTCTGATTTTCTTAATCTTGCTGGGAACGACCGTCATCGGTCGTTTATTTTATCTTCAGGTCTGGCGAGGCAGTTATTACCGGGCCCTGGCCCGAGGTCAGCAAAAGTTTTTCTCAGCCAGCGCCGGAGAAAGAGGTGAGATTTTTTTCGCCGGCGGCCAAATCCTGGCCACGAGCTCCGTTCGTAAATTCATCTACGTTTCGCCCCGAGAAATTAAGGAACCGGATAAAGCCAAAAAGGCCTTGAGCCAAATTTTGGATCTGGACGAAATTCTAGTCGAAGAAAAATTGAGCCAAGACAGTCCTTACGAATTTGTTAAAAATAAGGCGACCGAGGCCGAGGCAGAGAAACTGCAAAGGCTGCAGATAGCCGGAATCTACATCGGCGAAGAAAGAGTCAGGGTTTTTCCTCAGGGCACGATGGCCTCGCAAACCATTGGTTTTGTTGATTCAGAAAAACAGGGCCAATACGGATTGGAAGGCTTCTACCAGGATATTCTGAAAGGAAAAGAAGGCACTTTAGAGGGAGAAAAAGGAGCCGGAGGATTCTTGATTTCTTTTTCCTCTCCCAATGAAATGGAAAAGGGGAGCGATCTAATTTTAACTCTGGATTACCAAATTCAATTTGAGGCAGAAAAGTTGCTGGCCAAGGCCAAAGAAAATCTAGAGTTTGAAAGCGGGACCATTATTGCGGTCCGGCCGGATTCGGGAGAGGTATTGGCCCTGGCCAGTTATCCTAATTTTGATCCTAATAACTACGGACAGGAAAAAGATTTGGAAATCTTCCAAAACCCGGCGATCCAAAAAATCTTTGAACCGGGTTCGGTCTTCAAACCCCTGACCATGGCCGCGGCCATTGAAGAAGGGAAAATCACGCCTCAAACAACCTATGTCGATGAGGGAGTCGTTCGGATCGGCCAGACACCAATTTATAATTATGATCAGAGAACCTGGGGCGAAAGAACGATGACCGAAGTCCTGGAAAAATCAATTAATACCGGAGCCGTTTTTGCCGAGCAGCAGCTGGGATCCGAACTGTTTTTAAGATACCTCGAGAAATTCGGCTTCTTTGCTAAAACCGACATTGAGCTCCAGGGCGAGGTCTTTTCCCAGAACAAAGAATTTAAAAAGGGATATGAGATAAACTTTGCCACGGCCGCTTTTGGCCAAGGAATAGAAATCACTCCCATCCAGCTGATCCGCGCCTTTTCGGCCCTGGCCAATGGGGGCAAACTAGTCAGCCCCCATCTCGTAAAGAAAATTATAACGCGAAGCGATATATCGGGCGTTCCGCCCGCTATCGACAGAAACGGCCAGAAAATCTCTCCCGCGACCTCTTCCGAGGTCACCGAGAATATCATTTCTCCGAGAACCAGTTCCCAGGTTGTTTCCATGATGACGAGCGTCGTCGAAAACGGCTTTGGCAAAAAAGCGAAGATTCCCGGTTATTTTGTCGCCGGCAAAACCGGCACAGCCCAGGTTTCCTGGGGAGCTCTGGACGTGACTAAGCCCGGCTATTCTGATAAAACCATCCAATCATTTGTTGGTTTTGCTCCCGCCTTTAATCCCAAATTCTTGATCTTGGTCAAGTTGGATAATCCTCGGGCCAAAACAGCAGAATATTCCGCCCTGCCGATCTTCCACGATTTGGCTAAATACATCATTGACGTCTGGCAAATCCCGCCGGACTACCCCTAGTTGACTTTTCCTCTAAAAGTGGGATAATAGATAAGATTCTTTTGGAGCCATCACAAGGAAAGAGGAAAGGAGGTGTAACCATGAAAATCCTTTGGCTCGAGAAATGGTGGGGTATCACCGTCCTCGGCGCGCCAATCGGAGTCTGGAGAGGCTGTTCCGGTTGCCGCTATGCCGACGGGGATATGGCCGTCAACATGCGAGAAACCGACATCGTCACTGATCTCGGACTCGAGCATGCTGATATTGATGGCATTCATTACCGCTGGCAAGTTCACGACCTGCCGGCCGGTGCCGTCGCCACTGCCTAGCCCCGCCCCAACAGACTGCCCGGACAGAAATGACCGGGCAGCCCTTCTGCCGCTATCGTCTAGTGGTCAGGACATCAGCTTCTCAAGCTGAGAACACCGGTTCGACTCCGGTTAGCGGCACCAAAACATGCTAATCTGGATTTATTCACTCGTCAGCGTCACCGTCATCAGCCTGATTTCTCTGATTGGCGTTTTCGCCCTGGCCCTGAA
>MHTO01000028.1 GCA_001823105.1 Candidatus Wildermuthbacteria bacterium GWA2_46_15
GACCATATAGGTATCCTGGAGTTTGTAGCCGAGTTTGCGGAAATACCCTCGGACGCCGACGCTGGAGATAACGGCCATCTTCTTAATTCCGAATTCCTTTAAAGCGATTCTTTCCGCTTTTCTCATCAATCTTTTTCCCAGGCCTTGGTGCTGGGGCGAGTTTTTTTGCCTTTGAGAAAAGGACAATGACTGTCCATAAGTGTGGAGTTCGCGGATAATGGCCGCGCCCTTCAGCGCCGGGAAAAGCGGAGGAGACCCGGTCGCCTCCGCTTTTGGTAGGCGGAGGCGAAGAAGGCTGTAGAGGCGCTCGCGGTTTTTATTCTCAAAACTCAAAAAGATTTCTTTACCGCCGGAAGCTTGGTAATCCTGGCGGAAAAGCAAAAGATTTTTACTAGCCGGAGAATTCTCTCCGGCCTCGCGACATCGGATGCAAAGACATTTTAAATTTTTTTCCTTCATCTCTTTCTTGATCAGCTCTCGGAGGTTGGAAACTTTGGTCGGGCCTTCAACGATCCGGGGAGCGGGGATGTCGCGGATAATTCTTTCGATCCGGACATAAGGAGGGACCCGTGATTTTATCGTCTTGATGACTTGAACCAGAACTTTAATTTTATACGGCTCGTAGCTTCCCCGAAGATACCAGATATAGAGAGGAGCCTCTTCAATAATGGCGCAGGGATAGATCTTTAAATAATCCGGTTGAAACCTTGGGTCTTTAAACAATTCTTCGGCCATCGCCATTTCCCTTTTTAGGCTGGCGCCGGGCAAATTAAGCATCATTTGGTAAGAGACCTTAAGGCCGGCGTCTTTCAAGAGTTTGGTCGCCTGGGCGATTTTTTCAACTCCGTGCCCTCGCCGGACCAATTTTAGGACATTTTCTTCCAGGCTTTGAACGCCGAGCTCAACCTTGGTAACGCCGAGCATTCTTAATCTTTTGATTTCTTTTTGGTTAATCCAATCCGGCCGGGTCTCAATCGAAAGCCCAACGATTCGGTTTTCCGCCTTTTCATTAAGTCTTTGTATTATTCGTAGATTTTGAGCTTTACGCTGTAGTTTTTCGCTTTTCACTTTACGTTTTACGCTTCCGTAGTCGTTCGCTCCTTCAAAACATCTCTTAATAAACCATGTCTGATAGTTTTTGGGGTAAGCCGACCAGGTGGCGCCGATGATTCTTAAGTCGATTTTACCAATCGGGTGGCCCTGGGCTTCGAGAGCTCTCAGCCTTTCTTGAAACTGTAAATGAGGGTCAAAATTTAGCCTTTTGGCTCTTTCCACGGCCGGTTCGCCCGACAAATAGCTCTTAGGAATGCCCTTTTCTTGGGGGCAGAAAACACAAGCAGCCGGGCAGGGGTAGGCCTTGGTCAGGAGCGAAACATTAACGATCCCGGAAAGCGAGCGGGTCGGTCTCGTTCTTAAAAGTTTTTCCAGAAGCGGATTTTTTTTGAACTTTCCCGTTTTTACCAGTTTATGATAGGCTTCAAGCAGGATAGAGTTTTTTGGGCAGGTAACGCCATATTTTTTGGCAAACTGGCGTTTAAGTGAAGCTAGGCTTTCCGCAAAGTCATTAATTTTCATGGAAGAAAAATTTGCTAAAAGCTTATTGGATAAAACCAAAAGAGATTATAATTTGATTGCTGAGGAGTTTTCCCGGACGCGACGCAATTTTTGGTCAGAACTTTTTGCTGTTCTTAAAGATTATACCAAAGAAGGGGAAAAAGTTTTAGACGTTGGCTGCGGCAACGGCCGGTTTCTAGACTTGCTCGGCGAAAAGAAAATAGATTATACCGGAGTCGATAATTCAGAAGAACAGATCAGAGAAGCTCAAAAGAAATATCCTGACAGAAACTTTCTGGTGGCCGACGCTTTGAACCTGCCCTTTCCCGACGATTCTTTCGATAAAGTTTTTTTGATCGCCGTTTTGCATCATATTCCCAGCATAAATTTGAGAATAAAAGTGCTGACTGAACTTCAAAGAGTTTTAAAACCCAGAGGCTATTTGCTTTTAACCGTCTGGCGGCCGCCTTTGGCGGAAATCCTTAAATTGATTTCAAAATATTCTTTTTTGAAATTAATTAGAAGATCAAAAATGGATTTCTTTGATGTCCTTGTTCCCTGGGGAAACCGGGTCGAAAGATACTATCATTTTTTCAAAAAGAGTGAGATTATGGAATTGGCCAACTGGGCTGGTTTTAAAACGCTCAAATCAGAAATTGTCAGGAATCAAACCGGCAAAAGATCAAATCTTTATTTGATTGCCCAAAAGCCCCCATTGCCTAAAGGCTTAATGTCCCCGTAGTTCAATTGGATAGAATGCCTCCCTCCGAAGGAGGAGATTGTGCGTTCGAGTCGCACCGGGGACACCATTGACTTTTGTTGCCAGATCTTGATAATAAGCCTGAGGAGGGGGTGCGAGATGCTATTCTCTAAGGACAAATAGTTTTAATGAAGGAGACTAAAGGCGCCTTTCCGGCCATGTCCGGCGGGATCAAAAGACATGCCGAATTCATCAAGACCATTCCTCCCTCCTCAACAAAGATTCCTCCGCCTTGCGGGGGAGTTTTTGTTTCCCCGGCGGATGTCTTTTGTGGTAGAATGAAAGAACCAGGAAATGAAAAAAATAGCCAGCAACAACCTCCATTTTTCCGTTCCGGACCATGATCCCAGCGATAAATCCAGGCTACAGAGAATGACGGCCGAGTTTAAAATGGGATTTCATTTTCTTAAACGTCTAAAGAAAGAAAGAGTGGTTTCTTTCTTCGGTTCTCATTTGGACAAAGAAAATGAAAGAGAATATAAGCAGGCGAGAGCTTTGGCAAAAATGCTGGTAAAACAGGGAATGGTTGTTCTGACGGGCGGCGGACCGGGCATCATGGCAGCGGCCAATCGGGGAGCGTTGGAAGCAGGGGGCAGGTCTTTGGGCCTTAATCTTGAGTTTCCCGATGGCGAACAAAAGAATAAATACGTCAGAGAGAGCGTCAATTTTCACTACCTGTTTATCCGGAGAATGATGCTGGCTCACGCGGCTCAAGCTTACGTCTTTTTTCCCGGAGGATTTGGCACCCTCGATGAATTTTTTGAAATCGGCACTTTGATTGTCACTAAAAAACTTCATCGTGATATTCCCGTTATTCTCGTCGGCCGGGATTATTGGCGGTCTCTTAAGCAATGGCTGGAAGCCTTTCCGATGAAAAGATACCAGGCAATTTCTGCCAAAGAATTTTCTTTTTGGAAAATTGTCGATAATGAAATCGAGGCTTTCAAACTACTAAAAGATATTCTGCCGCATTATCCTCGCCACGAGTCGGTTTAGGCAAAGGTCGATAGAACTTTAAGACAAAATTAATCAACATGAGTTGCGGACATTGCGAAAAAGAAAAAACCGAGGGAAAGCCCGAGGAATTAATTGGCCGGGTGAGCCATTATTTTGACAAGGTGGGCGTGGCCGTGATTGAATTGTCCGGACCACTGGAAGCAGGTGATCAAATCAGGATTGTCGGCGGAGAAACCGATTTCACCCAAGAGGTGGATTCCATGGAAATAGAACATCAGAAGATTCAAGGGGCAAAGAAAGGAGACTCAATCGGCTTGAAAGCGGCTCAGAAGGTTCACGACGGCTACAAAGTGTATAAAGTCTAGATCCTAGGTCTTATTCCATGTTTTCAAAGGTTCAAAAAATCCTCGGCTTAGTTTTGCTTACGGCGGGCCTGGCCATTATTGTTTGGGGCCTTTATTATTCTTTTCAGATTTTCACGGCCAAGGTTCAACCGCCAGAGATTTTTGTGCTTCCGCTCCAGGAAAAAACGAGTCCGGTCAAATCAAGCGCAAACTCTTTGCTCGGCGGCTTAATGAGTATTGATATTGAAAAGGTCATGGGCAGTGAAATTCAAAAGATTCTTCCGGCAGACTATTTGCCACGATTATTGAATCTTCTGAGTTGGTCGGTTTTCAGCGGTATTTTGTTTTTTGGCGGCAGTCAGATGGCCAGTCTGGGCATAAAACTGATGAAATAATACCTCTTGACTAAGGTCGAATATTGGTTACAATTTAGCCAGCCAAGAAGTTTCGTCTTAATCTAGACTTTCGAGCAAAGCGAGAAAGTGAAGTTAAGCGGCTTTCAGGCAAAGGTCGCTTTTGTTAACCAGTAAAAGAAGAAGTTCGATAAAAACAGAATTTTCTAAGGACTTCTTCAAATTAGAGTGTTTCAGAAATTTAACCCTGCCGGAGGAAGCTTTGAGCGAAAAATGTATCAAGGAGATTGGACTTGCTCAGAGTGCGGAGCCAAGATTACCGAACTCCCCTTCCAACCCTCGGCCGATAGACCGGTCTATTGTCGAGAGTGCCATTCAAAAAAGAGAGAATCTTTTGGCAGATAGCGAGTACGGCAAGAGAAGACGGGCCCCGCGGCCCGTTTTTCTCATCTTGACGAGCCAGTGGTTTTGTCCTAGGATATGGGAATTTGAGGTGAGGCAAGATTGACATCTCATTGAGGTGGGTTTAAGATGTCATGTGTAAATTGCCAGCAGGGTTTTTGGTATAAAAGACTAAAATGACGAATCAGGGGAATATTTTCCTGACCAAGGAGGGAAGGACAAGATTGGAAAGAGAATTCGCTGAGCTTTTGCGGCTTAAGGTTTTTAAAACCAGCGGCGAATCACCGCGAATTTTTCACTCCGAAGATATTAATCCGGAGTTTTTAGCTTTTCAGGAAGACATGGATTTATTAGACGCGCGCATCATCGAACTTGAGGCGATCTTAAAAAGTGCCCAATTAATAAAACCACCACCCAAAGATCAGCAAAATCTGATCAGCCTTGGCGCCAAGGTCATAATTGAGATTGACGGCGAAGAAGATGAGTTTGAGATTATTGGTAGCCTCGAGGCCAGCCCTTCTCTGGGCAAGATCAGTAATGAGTGTCCGGTGGGGAAAAACTTATTGGGACACAAGGTGGGAGACGAGGTTGTCGTTGGCACCAACCCCAAAATCGTTTACAAGATTAAAAAAATTAAATATTAGAAATAGGAGGAATGACGCCTTTTATCAGATTTTTCACCGAAGTCGGCAAACTCCGTAAGGTTCCGCGACGCGGCGGGGTTCTGATCGGTTCAAAGTCTCCTTCCAGCATCACGGATCATCTTTTTAGGGTCGCTCTCATGGCTTTGGTTTTTGGCCGGGAAAAGAAGGGAAACTTAAATATGACCAAGGTCTTAGAAATGGCCTTGGTTCATGATCTTTGCGAGCTTTACACGGGCGATAAGAGTCCCTATGACCACAATTCGATTCTACCCGGGGACAAAAAGAAATGGCCGGAGTTGTTTGATCGGTGGCCGAGATTGACAACCTCGGAGAAAAAAAGAAAATCTTTGCAGAAATATAAAAGCGAAGGGGCGGCTCTCGATAAATTACTCAAGGGTTTGCCTCCGGATATCAAGGGAGAAATTAAAAACAGTTGGGCGGAATACGAGAAAGGTTTGACCAAAGAGGCCAGATTTATGAAACAGATTAACCGCCTGGAAACCCTTTTGGGCGCATTAGAATACGGTCGAGAAGAAAAAATCCGTGTTTATAAATCTTGGTGGGTCGGTTCGAAAGAAAGGATTGATGACCCGACTTTAATTAAGTTTATGGATTCTCTCGCCAAAGAATTCCCGGCCAAAGACTAAGAGATCGTTGGAGAAACTTTTCCCGCTTAACGGCGGGGTTTTTAGTTGGAGGAGAGTATTGTATGATAAGGAAACCTTAGCCTCGCTAGGACGAGGTGAAGAAAAGACAAAAATGATGATGAAAAACCAGGAGTTGGCGAAAATCTTTTCCTCGATGGCTATCTTTCTCAAAATGGACAGCATCGCCTTTCGGCCTCAGGCTTATGAAAAGGCGGCTTTTGCTCTCGAAACCCTAAATCAAGACGTTGAGGAGATTTATCAAAAGAAAGGAATCCACGGCTTAAAAGAGATTCCCGGTGTCGGTTCGACCATCGCCGAGAGAATCGAAGAATATCTGAGAACCGACAAAATTAAATACTATCAAGAACTCAAAGAAAAGATGCCGGTTAATCTGGAGGAGCTCCTTGCGGTTGAGGGCATTGGTCCCAAAACAGTGAAAGAACTCTATCGCCGCTTGAAGATAAAAAATCTCGGAGAGCTGGAAAAAGCGGCGAGAGGCGGGAAGATTCGTTCCTTGGCCAATTTTGGCGAAAAGACAGAAAAGAATATCCTGCAGAGCATCGAGTTCCTAAAAAGAGGCCGCGGCCGGTTTTTACTGGGAGAGATTCTGCCCGAGATAGAAGAAATCGCCCTGAAGCTCAAAGAATTAAAAGAAGTCGAAAGAGTCAGTCTGGCCGGATCATTGCGGCGACGCCAGGAAACGATTGGCGATGCCGATATTTTAGTCGTCAGTCAAAAACCCCAGCCCGTCGTCAATTTTTTTGTGACTCTGCCCGGCATCGTTAAAATCTGGGGTCAGGGCCAAACCAAGGCTTCCATCCGGCTGAGAAGAGGGATTGACATCGATTTAAGAATCGTGCCCAAGAAGAGTTACGGCGCCGCTCTTCAGTATTTCACCGGTTCCAAAGAGCACAATATCATGATCAGGAAAATGGCCATGGAAAAGGGATTAAAGCTGAACGAGTACGGTCTTTTTAAGGGGCCAAAGACGATGGCCAGCGAAAGCGAGGAAGACATTTATCGGGCCATTGGCCTTCCTTTAATTGAGCCAGAGTTAAGAGAGGGCCAAGGAGAGATCGAAGCGGCCCTTCGTAAACTACCCGGATTGCCAAAACTAATCGAATATAAGAATATTCGGGGAGATCTTCATTGTCATTCCAGCTGGGACGGGGGACGCAACACCATTTTAGAAATGGCTCAAGCGGCCCAACAAAGAGGTTATCAATATTTGGGGATTGCCGATCACACCAAGTTTTTAAGGATCGAGCGCGGTCTGGACGAAAGACAGCTCTTAAGGCAGAGGAAAGAAATAGAAAAATTAAATGCCAAATTCCATAAATTCCGAATATTACAAGGCTGTGAGGCCAATATCCTAAATGATGGTTCGATCGACATTAAAGATGAAGCCTTGGCCGAACTCGATTTTGTCATTGCCGGAGTCCACTCCAATCTTAAAATGACCAAAGAGCAAATGACCCGGCGCTTGATCCGAGCCATGAGGAATCCTCACGTTGACATCATTTCTCACCCGACCGGCCGTTTGCTGCAGAGACGAGACGAATATCAGATTGATCTCGACGCCGTCTTGAAAGTCGCCCAAGAAACAAAAACCGTCCTCGAAATTAATTCTTTTCCGGAGAGACTCGATTTAAAAGACGTTAACATCCGCCGGGCCAAATCTTTGGGCATTAAAATGGTCATCAATACCGATTCTCACATGAAAGAACAGATGAGGTTTATCGAGCTGGGGGTGGCCCAGGCCCGGAGGGGCTGGGCCGAGAAGTCCGATATCATTAATTGCTGGCCCTTGGCCAAGCTCTTGACTTTTTTGAAAGTTATTTAGTCTTTGCCTCTTCGACGATCTGCTGGAAGATTTCGGGATATTTTTGAGCGAGCTTGGCCAAGACCTTGCGATCAATTTCGATATTCTTCTCTTTGAGGCCGTGCATAAAGCGACTGTAAGAAAGGCCGAGGCTTTTGGTGGCGGCTCCAATCTGAATCTGCCAGAGCCGGCGGAATTCTCTTTTTTTGACTCGACGGTCCCGGAAGGCATAGCGGCCAGCGTGAAAGAGGGCTTCTTTAGCCTGTCTTAGTTTCGATTTTCTGCCCCAGCGAAAACCCTTCGTCTGTTTTAAGATGTTTTTCCTTCTCTTTTGACTGGTTTTTCCGCCTTTAACTCGGACCATGGCCTAATAGCGAGCAAAGCTCGATATATCGCTACGCGCTATAAATAAACTTTTTAATCCTGTTTAATTCCGACTTGGACAGACGGACCATTTTTCTCTTTCGGCGGATTCTTTTGCCTGACTTCTTGGCTAAATAATGATTTAAGCCAATGACCCGGCGCAAGACTTTGCCATTTTTGGTGATCTTAAGGCGTTTCAAAATAGATTTTCTCATCATAATCACTATTGCTTAGAAATAATCATGGTAAAGCCTCTCGAGCCTTTTTTGAGGTCGGTTTCCAGCTTGACGGGGACGCTTTTGTTCAAAATCTCTAGGAACCGAGTAACTTTCTGCCGGGCGAGATGGCTCAGGGCTTTCTCCCGGCCGCGCAAAACCATTTCAATGAGAATCTTATTCCCCTGGTTAAGAAATTTTTCTGCTTGTTTGGCTCTAATTTCCAGGTCGTGGGGAGAGATGCCAAAGGAAAGTCGAATGCCCTTTATCTGTCCGCCTTTCTGTTTTCTGATTTCTTTCTGTTTTTTCTCTTGCCAATAAAGATACTTTCCGTAGTCGCCCAGGCGGCAAACCGGCGGAACAACCTTTTCGGTGACCTGGATTAAATCTAAATGGCGCCCCTGGGCTAGTTGGAGCGCATCTCTTAAACTAACAACTCCCAGCTGTTTTCCCGTTTCGTCAACCAATCTGATTTCGGCGGCCCTTATTTGATTGTTAACCGGCGTTCGCTTTAGAATAATTTTTCGATAGTTTTTAAAATGCTCCACAAACTTTGCACAGAGTGGAGGCGCCGAGAATTGCACCCGGGTCCAGGAAATTTTCCCAAAGAAAGACTACAAGCTTAGCCTAATTTTTCCTTGAAGCAGAAAAATTAATTAGGCGAATTTTTTCTGCCATTCTTGGCTTTCGCCAGAAAAAGAACACCGTTCTCGATACCCCGCCGTCCCGCTTTCAGCGAGACTACGAGGCAAGAATGACACCCAGAATGACCTATCGAGATTGAGTCGTCCCAGATGCTGCTCTAAGCGTAAGCTAGAGCAGGAGAACTGAATGAATTAGCACTTGTTTTTTGCAAGTTCCCGCCCTTTTAAAGAGGCGGACGAGGTCTTGCGCCTCGGCTTGCCTTTCTTGGGGCAGATTTCTGTCGAAGCTTTTCGCCCCCATTGTGTTTACCCTAACACCTCTTTGATCTCGCGCTTGACATCCCGCTTTCTGACAACCTCTCTCCGATCGATCCTTTTAATGGGTTTGGCGAGGGCAAACTCCAGCTTTATCTTCTCGTCGTTAGTATATAGTCTTAAGGGTACAAATGTCAATCCTTTCTGAGAGATCCGGCCCCGGAGATAAGAGAGCTCTTTCTTCCTTAAAAGAAGCTTCCGGTCCTTTTCCGGGAGATAGCCCGCCGGAGCATTCTTGGGTTGATAGGCGGGGATATGGCCGCCCACCAGGCAGAATTCGTCTCCTCTGGCGACGACATAGCTTCCGACCAGGCTGGCCCGACCCAACTTGATGGATTTTACTTCCGTACCCAAAAGCACGATTCCGGCTTCGAATTTTTCCAGGATCTCATAGTTAAAAGAAGCTTTGCGGTTTTCCGTAAAAATACGCATATATAGATATTCTAACAGAATCGTGTTAAAACTTAAATATGACAAGTTTGTCTGAGAAAATCAAAAAATGCGTTTTAGGGGCGGCGTTGGCGATTTTGAAGAAAAAAATCGTGGCGAACGATCTTGTTTTAGAGTTTCCCGAAAACGAGACTTTCGGCGATTACTCCACCAATTTCGCCCTGCATTCCTGGCCGGAATCCGGGTTTAAAAATCCGTCTGAATTTGCCGCGGCGCTGGCGATAAAACTCCGAAAAGACAATGATTTGGCAAAAATTGTTTCCAAAATCGAAGTGGCCGGCCCCGGCTTTATTAATTTTTGGCTTAAAAAAGAAATTTTAATTGAAAATCTTGGAGAGATCTTAAAGAGAAAGGAAAAATATGGCGTTTCGCAAATTAATAAGGATAAAACCGCGATCGTTGAGTACTCTTCGCCGAATATCGCCAAGCCATTCACAATAGGACACTTAAGATCAACTATTATTGGCGACGCCATAGCCAATCTCTTGCAAGCAACGGGCTGGAAAGTATACAGAGACAATCATTTAGGAGATTGGGGGACGCAGTTTGGCAAAATGATTTATGCGATTAAAACTTGGGGAGACGAAGAGGAAATTGCCAAATCAGAAAATCCAGTTAAAGACCTGGTCGCGCTTTATGTTAAGTTTCACGAACAAGCAGAGAAAAACCCCTCTTTAGAAGACGAGGCGAGAAAGTGGTTTAAAAAACTAGAGGATGGAGACGGTGAAGCCAAAAGGCTCTGGCAGAAATGCGTTGACTGGAGTTGGCTGATCTTTGACAAAATTTATTCTAAATTAGGAGTGGTTTTTAGCCGCGATTTTGAAGGCGGGCGCGGACTGGGCGAATCTTTTTTTGAAAATAGAATGAAAGCAGTCATTGATGAATTGGAAGAAAAAAAGCTTTTGCAAGTTGGAAAAGAAGGAGCTAAGCTGGTATTTTTTGAAAAAGACAAATACCCGCCAGCGATGATATTGAAAAAAGACGGCGCCACTCTATACCACACCCGGGACTTGGCCACCGACAAGTATCGACTGGAAAAGTATAATCCGGACTTAATTATCAATGAAGTTGGCGCCGAACAGACGCTTTATTTTAGACAGCTTTTTGAAATGGAAAAACTTCTCGGTTGGTATAAAGATGGGCAAAGGGTTCATGTCGGCCACGGTTTGATTAGATTCAAAGAGGGGAAAATGTCGACAAGAAAAGGGAATGTCGTCTGGATGGAAGAAGTTCTGCAGGAAGCCCAAAAGAGAGCGGTGGAGCTGGGCTCTAACGACACGAAGCTTGCCGAAACAGTTTCCGTAGATGCCCTAAAATACAATGACCTCAAAAGAGATCCGAAAACTGAAATCGTTTTTGACTGGGACGAAATTATTAATATGAAGGGGAACTCGGGACCTTACCTTCAGTATACCCATGCTCGATGCCAAGGCGTTTTGGAAAAAGCGAAAATGAATGGTCAAAAAACCGGGTTTGACAAAAAAGAATTTCTAACGCCAGAGTCGGGAGAATTGTCAATCTTGAGATGGCTGACAAAGTTTCCCGATATTGTCGTCCAGGCGGCCGAACAATACGCCCCTAACCTAATTTGCAACTATCTTTTTAATCTGGCGCAAAAATTTAATTTTTTCTATTCAAGAGGAAGGATTATTGGCTCGGAAAAAGAATCATCGAGATTAGCATTGACTCAAGCAGTGGCCCAGGTGTTAAAAAATGGCCTAGATTTGCTCGGAATTAAAGCCCCCGAGAAAATGTAGCGTGACATATCAGATGAATGGTCGTTAGCATTGTTTTGCCAAAAGGCGGATATGATTATCCGTTTTTCAGTTTCGTACAATTGAAAAATAAAGCAGAAAGTGCTACTTTAAAAGATGCGACTAAAAAATCACTATTGGTTTTTACGACACGGTCAAACGACCTGGCATCACCCGGATTTGTCTTACCCCGCCGACAACATGATTTCGGTCCGTCTGAGCTCAGAGGGAAAAGGGCAGATTGAGCGAGCGGCGCCGGTTTTAAAACAAAAGGGGATCGATCTCATTTTTTCTTCAGATTATCTACGGACCAAGCAGACCGCGGGAATCGTCTCCCGCGCCTTGGGAATAAAACCCGTCTGGGACAGAAGGCTGAGGGACGTCCGGCTGGGTCGTTATTACGGCCGCCCCAAAGAAGAGTATTATCGCGACCTGCCCCTGAAAATTAGGTTTCAAAAAAGTCCGAGAGGCGGCGACAGCTGGAATGATTTAAAAAAAAGAGTAGCCCGTTTTCTCGAGGAAACAGAAAAGAAGCATCAAAGGAAAAACATTTTGATCGTTGGCCACGGCGATCCCTTGTGGCTTCTCAACGGCGTCATGAATGGTTTGAGCCAGAAAGAATTGCTCGACATGGTGCGGATTAGAAAAGAATACATTCAAAAAGGAGAGTTGAAGAAAATCAATTAACCAATATGGAGCCAAAAGAAGTTTCTCCCAACGTCAATTTCCCCCAGCTGGAAGAAGAGATTCTGAAATTCTGGAAAGAAAATCATATTTTTGAGAAATCCGTCGAGAGCCGTTCGCCGGACAATCCCGCCTCTTTTTACGACGGCCCGCCCTTTGTTACGGGCGTGCCTCACTACGGCCATCTTTTGGGCTCAATCGCCAAAGACATCATCCCCAGATACCTGACCATGAAGGGTAAAAGAGTCAGGCGGGTTTGGGGTTGGGATTGCCACGGCCTGCCCATCGAGAACAAGGTGGAGCAGAAACTCGGCCTGAAAAACCGCAGAGACATCGAGAAAATCGGCCTTCTGAAATTCATCGAAGAGTGCCAGAAATACGTCCTGGAGATCTCGGCGGAATGGAACTGGTACGTTGACCGCGTCGGCCGCTGGGTCGATCTGGAGCACGCCTACAAAACGATGGATCTGACCTACATGGAGTCGGTCATCTGGGCCTTCAAGCAACTCTACGACCGCGGCCTGATTTACAAAGGCCTGCGCATCTCCCTTTTTTGCCCTCGTTGCTCCACTCCGATTTCCAACTTCGAGATCGCCATGGACAATTCCTACGCGAACCTTGAAGACACGGCCGTGACTCTCAAGTTCAAAGTCGTTGACCCGGAGTTTATCAAAAAGCACGGCTTGTCCATATCCAAGCCAGCCTATCTCTTAGCCTGGACGACGACGCCCTGGAGCTCGGTCAGCGTCATGGGCCTGGCTATCAACGAAAACTTTGTCTACCAACTCGTCGAAGCCGGGGACGAAATCTACCTCGTGGCCCAAAAGCGCGTCGCCGAAGTCCTAGGTTCCCTGGAACACCGCGTCCTCAAAGAGTTGAGCGGAAAAGAAATACTCGGTTTGAGGTACAAACACCTCTACGATTATTACGACCAACGGTTTCAGGACTTTAAAACCTGGCCGGCCGATTATGTCTCTGAAACCGAGGGTAGCGGCATCGTGACGATCAACGGCGCTTTCGGCGACGTCGACATGGACTCGGCTAAAAAATACCACCTGCCGGTCATCGTCAACGTCGACGAGGAAGGCCACTTCACTCCCGAGGTTTCGCTCGCGCCGGGCGTTTACGTCAAAGAAGCCGAAAAAACGCTGATCGCCGACTGGAAGGCAAGAAACTTGCTTTTCAAAGAAGAAAAGATCATCCATTCCTATCCCTTGTGCTACCGCTGCGAAACGCCCCTGATCTACCGAGCTCAAGACAGCTGGTTCATCGACATCCAGAAGATCAAGCCCCAGCTTTTAGAGAAGAACCAAAGCATCCATTGGGTGCCGGAACACTTTAAGAACGGACGCTTTACTCAGGGACTGGAGACGGCCCCGGACTGGGGCATCTCGAGAACGCGCTATTGGGCCACGGCCATGCCGGTCTGGGAGTGCGACCAATGTCCGAACCGCGAAGTCTTCGGTTCAATCCGAGAGATCGAGCAGAGAAGCAATCAGAAAGTCCGGGACCTGCACCGTCCCTTCATCGACGAAATTATTTTTACCTGCTCTCGGTGTCCGGGAACGATGAAAAGGGTCAAAGACGTTCTCGACTGCTGGATGGAATCGGGCTCCATGCCCTTTGCTTCACGCCATTATCCTTTCGAGAACAAGACGGAGTTCGAAAAAAGCTTTCCGGCCGATTACATCTCCGAATACACCGGCCAGGTGAGAGCCTGGTTTTACGTTCTGCACGCCCTGTCGGTCGCGCTGTTCGACTCGCCGTCTTTCCAGAACGTTGTCGTCTCGGGCGTCATCATGGGGACGGACGGCCGCAAGATGTCCAAGCATTTCAATAACTTCCCCGATCCCCGAGCCGTCATTGAGAAATACGGCGGCGACGCTCTGCGGCTCTATCTCATGGGCAGTCCGACCATGGCCGGCCAGGATATGAACATTTCCGAAGAGGGCATCAAAGAACAGCTGCGCAGCGTTCTGATGACTCTTTGGAACTGCTATCACTTCTTTACCACCTTTGCCGGCCTGCACGGTTTTGACCCGGCCGGCTCGGAAAGGCTGACCCCAACCGACGTTCTCGACCGTTGGATCCTGAGCCGAGCCAATCGTTTTCTGAAAAGCTTCACCGCTTACCTGGACGACTATCACATTCCTGAAGCGGTCAGATCGTTGCCGGAGTTCCTGGACGATCTTTCCCGCTGGTACATCCGCCGCAGCCGGAAGAGGTTTAGAGCCGGGGATCTAGCGGCTCTTTCGACCCTCTACCGGGTCTTGGTCCTGCTGATCAAAACTACGGCTCCCTTGATACCCTTCGTCACCGAGAAAATCTATCGGGAACTGGCGGGAAAGAAAGAATCGGTCCACTTGGAAGATTGGCCGGAAATTCAAACTGACCTGATCGATGAAAAATTGGAAGAACAAATGAGGATCAGTCAGGGATTGGTGGCCGAGGCCTTGGCCGAAAGAAAAAAGCTGGGCATCAAAGTCCGCCAGCCTTTATCTTCACTGACCATCAACCAAAGTCTGGGCGCCGAATTCTTAGAGATCATCAAAGAAGAGGTCAACGTCAAAGAGGTTTTAATCGGAGGAAAAACCGCGCTGAATGCTGAACTGACTCCTCAGCTAAGAGAAGAAGGCCTAAGAAGAGACTTCATCCGGAGCGTTCAGGCAAGAAGAAAGAAATTCGGATTGAGACCTCAAGACGAAATTACGATTTTTTATCAGGCCTCAGACGCTATCCAGAAAGTTCTGCGGGAAAACAAGGAGATGATTTGTCGGGAAGTGATTGCGCGCGATCTGGTTTTAAGAGAAGAAGAGGATTTTGCCGACGAGAGAGAGACCGCCAAAAAAGAAGAAAGATTCTTATTGAAAATCGAAAAAACCTAGCCGTGTTTTCAAAATATCGAACCAAAGCATTTATTCTGCGCAGTGAGAACCGAGGCGAGTCAGATCAGCTTTTTTGGATTTACACCAAAGATTTCGGCCAGATAACGGTGTCGGCCAAGGGGATCCGCAAACTGAATTCTAAGCTGCGGGGTTCAATCCAGATTTTCTATCTGTCCGGGGTTGAATTTGTTCAGGGCCGGGTTTATAAAACCTTAACCGATGCGGTTCTAATAGAAAAGTTTCCGGATTTAAGAAAGAATTTTCTGAAACTCCGCTTGGCCTACCGCTTTACCAAGATCTTTTGCAGTTTGGTGAAAAACCAGCAAGCCGACGAAGATCTCTGGCAGTTGCTTTATCGGTTCTTTTCTGAACTTAATCGGTCAGAGCTTTCTCTGGAGAGGGCCTTGTTCTTTTACTATTTCTTCTTCTGGGATTTCTTAAATGTCTTGGGCTATCACCCCGAACTCTACCAGTGCGTTTTTTGCCGGAGAAAGATTGCCTTTAGCCAAACCTTCTGGAAACCTCAGGATGGGGGATTAGTTTGTCCCAACTGTTTTGAAAAAGCAGCCGTAAAACCCCAGAAAGTTAATGCTCAGACGATTAAAGTTTTAAGGCTTTTTTTGACTCAGGAATGGAAGACAGTTAGATTATTAAAGACCGACCCCGTCGTTTTTCAGGAATTGAAGGTCGTCAGCCGAAAATATTTCCATTTTATTCACGAAAAGAGATAACGATTACGATATATGGGCAAAAAATTCATTTATTCAATTCTCGCCTTCGTTTTAATCCTGGCCGCTTTCGGTTTTTGGTATTTCCAGAGAAATATCTTCTCTAAAGAGGTTCTAAAGCTCGATATTCTGGGACCGGATACCGTCGAAGTCGGCCAAAAGGTTGATTACACTTTAAAGTATAAAAACAACGGCGAGATCACTCTGACCAATGCCAAGTTAACCTTTGAATACCCGGAAGAGTCTTTGGTTGAGGAGGGAAAGCGACGGTTCGAAAAAAGCCTGAACGATATCTATCCGGGCGAGGAAAAAACGATGACTCTTTCCGCCCGGATCCTGGGCCAGGAGAATGAATTAAAGATTGCCAAGGCCTGGTTGGAATTTCAGCCCAAAAATCTCAAAGCTCGTTATGAGGTTTTGACATCCATGACTTCGGTTATCAAGTTTTCCCCCCTAACTTTTGATCTCGACTTGTCTTCCCGGGTCGAGACCGACAAAGACTTCAGTTTTTCTTTGAACTACTTTTCTAATATCGATTATCCTCTATCTCAATTGAGGGTAAAGATAGAATATCCCCCGGGCTTTGAATTCGTTGATAGCACGCCTCAGGCTTTAGAAAAGAATGAATGGTTGGTAGCCAGCCTGAACAAGGCCCAGGGCGGCCGGATTAAGGTTTCCGGCCGAATCAAAGGAGACGTGGGAGAACAGAAAGTTTTTAAGGCCAACCTCGGACTTTGGCAAGAGGGTAATTTCGTTTTATTGAAAGAGGCGACTAAGGGCGTTGAGATTATTAAACCGACAATTTATCTTTCCCAACTGGTTAATAGTTCGCCCGATTATTCGGCCTCCGCCGGCGACTCTCTCCATTATGAAATCTTCTTTAAAAACATCGGCGGATCTTCATTCGAAAATCTCTTTCTGGTTGTCGGCTTGGACGGTAACTTCTTTGATCTCAACAGTCTCCGGGCTCCGGAGACGACGAATTATCATCAAGGTGACAATTCTTTGATTTGGGACTGGAAAAAGAATCCCCAATTAAGATTTTTGGGTGAGGGCGAAGAGGGCAAGGCGGAGTTTTGGATTAATCTGAAAGACGAGTTACCCATAACCGAAGCCAACAACAAGAACCTGGTCTTAAAAGACAGCGTCAGCTTGTCTCCGGCCAGAGAAGAGTTTACGGTTAAGGTTAATTCTAAATTGGTCTTAGAACAGAAGGGATACTTTTCCGAAGGAACTTTCAATAACTCCGGCTTCTACCCGCCCAAAATTGACCAGAGAACGACCTTTACCGCGGTCTGGGGATTGAAGAATTTCTACAACGACCTGAGAAATGTTAAAATTAAAGCAGTTCTGCCCCCGGGAACGAGCCTCACCGGCCAGCTTTTGCCTCGGGAATCGAACTTTCTTTTTGATTCTCAATCACGCGAGATTGTTTGGGAAATCGGAGAAGTCAGCGCTGGTTCAACCGGACCCAGCCTTTCTTTTCAAGTGGCGCTGACGCCGAATTCATCCCAAATCGGCTCACCAGCCGAAATTGTTGGCTTGGTCACAGTCTTTGGTGATGATGCCTGGACCCAGGAAACGATCACGGGAACGGCGCCTAGCCTCGATACCAATTCTTTGAGCGATGCCAATTTCATTCGAGGGCAAGGAATTGTCCAGTAATAGCGGGCGGTACGCCGCCCGGTATATCATACTCGCTATATGCCAGACTTAATGCAAAAAATTGTTTCTTTATGCAAACGCCGGGGCTTCGTTTTCCCGGGCTCGGAAATCTACGGCGGCATCGGCGGTTTTTGGGATAAGGGGCCTTTGGGCGTGGCCTTGGCTAATAATATTAAACAGCTCTGGTGGAAAAGATTTGTTCTGGAAAGAGACGATATGTATGGTTTGGATGCGGCCATTATCATGAATCCTAAAGTTTGGGAGGCGAGTGGTCATACCGGTCCGGGTTTTGCCGATCCCTTAAAAGAGTGTAAAAAATGCCATCATCGTTTCCGCGGAGACGACCTTAATGAAAATCACTGTCCGGATTGCAGGGGTGACCTTACCCCAGAAAAGAGTTTTAATATTCTGGTTAAGACCTTTATCGGTCCGGTCGAGGACAGTTCAACCCAGACCTATTTACGGGGCGAAACCGCTCAGGGGATTTTCGTTAACTTCAAAAACATCCTCAATAGTTTTTCTCCCCGGCTGCCTTTTGGCCTGGCCCAAATGGGCAAGGCTTTCCGCAATGAAATCACCCCGGGCAATTATTTTTTCCGCAGCCGGGAATTCGAACAGATGGAGATCGAGTTTTTCGTAGGCCCGGGAGAAGACGAAGCCTGGCACGAAACGTGGAGAAAAGCCTGTTTTGATTTTGTTTTGTCACTCGGAATCAAAAAAGAAAATCTGCGTTTTTATGATCATCCGAAAGAAAAGCTTTCCCATTATTCTAAGGCCACAACCGACATTGAGTATAATTTTCCCTTTGGCTGGAGCGAAATTTGGGGAATTGCCAACCGCACCGATTATGATCTCAAACAGCACGCCAAATTCTCTGGCCAGGATTTAAAATACCGCGACCCCGTCAGCCAAGAAGAATTCATTCCCTACGTCATTGAACCCTCGGTGGGAGTGGAAAGATTGATGCTGGCGGTGCTGGCCGATGCCTATTCTGAAGACAAGGATCGAGTTGTCTTGCGCTTGGATAAGTCTGTGGCGCCGTACCAGGTAGCCGTTTTTCCGCTTCTAGCTAACAAGCCGGAATTAATCAAAAAAGCTCAAGAGGTTTTTGAGCTGCTGAAACCCAATTTCTCTACTGCTTGGGATGACCGAGGCAATATCGGCAAACGGTATTATTCGCAGGACGAGATTGGCACGAAATGGACCATGACGGTGGATTTCCAAACTCTCGAAGACAACACCATCACCATCCGCGACCGCGACACAACCAAGCAGGAAAGGATCAAAATTTCAGATCTCGAGGGAACCCTGAAGAGAAAACTAAAGACTTAGAAACTAAGTTTCCAACTGTTACCTCCGTGCTCAAAAGATTCACTCTTAAAAATGGATTGCGCCTTCTTCTTTTTCCGATGGCGAGTACCCGAGCCTTGACGGTTTTGTTTCTGGTGAGGACGGGCTCTAAGTATGAAACCAAAAAATTAAACGGCATTTCCCATCTCTTAGAACACATGCTTTTCCGGGGAACCAAGAAATGGCCCGACTCAACAACTTTGTCTAAAAAGCTGGATGGCGTCGGCGGTTTTTACAACGCCTTCACCGACAAAGAAATGCTGGGGATTATCATCAAGGTGGGAGCGGAAAATCTTTCCCTGGCCGTTGAAGCGGTGGGCGAAATGGTTAGGCAGCCTCTTTTAGGACTGGCCGATTTGGCTAAAGAGAAAAAGACGATCATTGAAGAAATTAATATGAGGGAAGACAATCCCCAGGTTGCGGTTTTGGACTTCTGGGAAGAATTACTATACAGAGAGCAACCGGCGGGCTGGCCGATCATCGGCGAAAAAGAAATTGTCATGGCTATTTCGCGTCAAGATCTTTTTAGACATTTAAGAAACTTTTTTGTGGGAGAGAATTCCTTGATGGCCATCGCCGGTAATTTTAAGGAAAAAGAAGCCCGGGCGATAATCGGGAAAAATCTGGCAGGATTAGTCCGGGATCAAGAAAAACCAAAGCCCGGAGTTGAAGAGAAACAGAGTCATCCCTCTTTTGCCTCGCGCTTTAAGGAAACCGATCAGACGCACCTTTGCCTGGGCGTGAGGGGCTTTGATGCTTTTTCTCCCCAGCGGTATGTTCTGGATTTAATCGCGGCCATTCTCGGCGGAATGATGAGCTCCCGTCTTTTTATCGAGGTTCGAGAGAAACGAGGGTTGGCCTATTATCTCCGAACTTTTACCGAGAACTATACCGATACCGGCTATCTCGTCACTCATCTGGGCGTCAATCGTCAGCGGGTTTCCGATGCGACCAGAATTATCTGTCGCGAGTATCGAGAGTTAAAGACAAAAAAGATCGGTCGGGCAGAATTAACCAAGGCTAAGGAAAGCATCAGGGGCCATTTTAGATTGGGGTTAGAGACTTCCGATCAGTTCGCCAGTTTCTTTGGCCTTCAGGGAATTTTGGGCAGAAAAGTTCTGACCCCGGAAGAAGAGTGGCGGGAGATTGCGAAAATCACTCAGGATGATATCCTGAGAGTGGCCAAAGAAGTTTTCCGTTCCGATCGGCTTAATCTGGCCTTGATCGGCCCCCGCCAGGAAGAAAAGAAGATTTTAAAAATTCTTAAAGTTTAGACAAAAAGTGGAAAAAGTAACTTTCGAGTTCTCTTGGGAAACAATTTTGAGGATCGGAGTTTTGGCGGCTTCTCTCTACGCCATTTATCGGGTCAGAGAGATTCTACTCCTGATTATTTTTGCTTTAATCATTTCTCTTTTATTCAATCCGGTCATCGATTATTTACAAAAAAGAAAGGTACCCCGAACCTTGGCGGTGATTTTTGTCTACTTTTCTATCTTCGGCACCTTTGCTCTGTTGATCTACCTCTTTGCGCCTCTGCTGATCATCGAAGTCCATTATTTCTCCCAGTCTTTTTCTCAGTATTTCGAGAAGATCTCACCACCCCTCCGGAGTTTGGGCATTGAGGGTTTCCAGAGCTTTGAAAACTTTATCGATCTCGTGGAGAGAACTTTATCGCCGGTGGCCGAGAATATCTTTAGCGCTCTTTTCTCTATCTTTGGCGGCATTTTAACTACGGTTTTTGTCATTTTTCTGGCTTTCTTTCTGTCTTTAGAAGAACGGGCCTTCGAGAAGTTCCTTTTCTTCTTGTTCCCGGTCGGGTCGGAAGATATGGCCCTTGATCTCTGGCGGCGGTGCCAGAAAAAGGTAAGCGGTTGGTTTTTGAGCCGCGTTCTCAGTTCTCTCTTTGTCGGCGGAATGGTTTATCTTTCGCTTTTAATTTTGCAGAGCGATTACGCCTTTTCCTTCGGCCTCTTGGCCGCCATCTCTAATTTTATTCCCATCGTCGGTCCTTTTTTCACAGGCTTGCTCATTTTTATTCTTCTTTCTTTGACCAGTCCCGTGAAAGCCGTCTTGGCCATCGTCATTTTTACCCTAATTCAACAAATCGAAAATAATATTCTGCTCCCGATTCTGAGCAAAAAGTTTATCGGCATATCACCGGCGCTGGTTTTAATTTCCTTGGCGATCGGCGGCGCTTTAGGCGGAATGTGGGGAGCAATTTTAGGCATCCCTCTTTTTGCGATTTCACTCGAGTTCGCCCGGGATTTTCTCAAGAAAAAGAAGGAAGAAGCCGAAGCCGAGATAACTTAATTTTCAATTACCAAGTACCAATTTCCAATCAAATTTCAAGCACCAATTTTCAAACCCTGTTTAGTCATTGAGAAATTGGTCATTTATTGGTAATTGGTTATTGAGATTTGGGATTTCAGGTTATGGCCACTCTCTACATCGTTGGAACTCCAATAGGGAACTTAGACGACATTTCTAAGCGCGCGCTACAAACCCTGGCCGGGGTTGATTTAATTTTGGCCGAAGATACCCGGGTAACAAAAAAACTTCTCTTGCGCTAT
>MHTO01000029.1 GCA_001823105.1 Candidatus Wildermuthbacteria bacterium GWA2_46_15
GTATAATAGCCTGTTGTTTATATTATAGCGCGATTGCTGGTATAATATGCTAATGAAGTCAAGAGAGAAACTTTTAAAACAATACCCGGAATTCAAAAAATTGCGGGCGTTAAAAAATCCTAAAAAAATTCAGGATTTTTTAAATGCTTTGCCGATCAACTGGGGAAAAGATTGGAATACCTGCCGTTCGGTTTTATCAACTTTACGCGCCGGTAAGGCGCATTGCATTGAGGGCGCATTCGTGGCAGCAGCCGCCTTATACTTCAATGGTCAAAAACCATTAGTGATGGATTTGAAAACTACGCAGGATGATTACGACCATGTGGTCACGCTCTTCAAGGTCAATGGCTGTTGGGGCGCGCTGTCCAAAACCAGCCACGCGGTTTTAAGATACCGCGAACCGATTTATAAAACTTTGCGCGAGCTCGCCCTATCATATTTTCACGAATATTTTTTGGACAACGGTAAAAAAACTTTACGCAGTTTTTCGGACCCTTTTGATTTACGACAATATGGCGATGATTGGCTAGTGGCCGATTATGACTTGTGGCAAATCCCGGAAGAGCTGGACGACTCGCCACATAAAAAAATCTTAACACCAAAAATGATTGTTTTTTTGCGCAAGGCCGATAAGATTGAAATTAAAGCCGGCAAGTTGAAAGAGGGGTAGTTATGAATTTTGAGTTATGAGTTTTGAATTGTCATTCTCACATTCTCAAGAATGTGAGAATGAAAAAAAGCGCCTGCCATAAAACTATTTTGGAGTCCTGGGGCAAAGTAAAAAATTTCAAAAAATTAGAGAAGAAAGAAGACAAAAAACGCCTACGCGATAGTTTTACAAAATGATGAAAAAATTTGCGATCGGACTATTTGTTATAGGATTAATTTTATTCAGCCACCCCAGCTGGGCGGCGGTAACCGTGAATATTGCTGAACCGTTTGTGAGCCAGGCACCCTATCACAAGTGGGATTTTATTCATAACGAATCGTGCGAAGAAACTAATGTGATTATGGCTTATCTTTGGATCAATAACACCAAACCCACGTCAAAATTCGTGGAGGCGGAAATTCAAAAATTAACCAAGTGGGGTTTAAAGAAATTTAAAACCTACGATACTACTGCTGAACAAACCGCGCAGATGGCGCGTGAAAATTATGGCTTGTCGCCAAAAATATTGAAAGCGCCAACCTTGGATCAGCTTAAAAAGGAATTAGACCAAGGGCATATAATTGTCATGTCGTTCACCGGCCGCCTGTTTCACAGCCCGTATTATACCAAGCCCGGCCCTCTCTACCACATGCTGACGCTTAAGGGTTATGACGATAAAAATTTTATTACCAACGATGTCGGCACCAATACTAGAGGCGCGGATTTCAAATTTTCTTTTGAAAATATTATGACGGCGGCGCATGATTGGACCGGCTCGGCAAAAACATTATTAAAATTTTCCGCCGTAGCTTTAATTTTTGAAAAAAATTAATAAAACGCACGGGCGTTTGTCTGGGCATCCACTTTGATATATACTCATCTCATGACAAACTCATTTGAACAACAACCCATACCCGAAGAGGCAATGGAAAATAATGCTGAAAAGCAAGAAAAAGCTCTGATGGAAATGATGAAAAAAACTCATTATGAAGCGTTGCGCGACTTACAGCCTTTAAATGAATATTTGGAAAAAAAGTTTGGTCCGGTTGAATATACTGAAGATGATATAATTCGATATAAAGAAATGGCTCGATTATTAGAAAAAGCCGGACTTAATAATACCGCTATTTTTTTCTTGCAGGGCGCTATGGAAATTGCACAAGAATGCGGTGATAATGAATGGGCTGAAGATCTTAAATTAAATTTAGCAAAACTCGGTAAATAATTTATAGGGATTGCCACGCTCCGCTCGCAATGACCACAGTAGTAGAACGCTCCGCGTTCACTATGTGGCAGGCAACTTAAAACTTTGAACTTTTAACTGGATCCCGTGTCGTAGCACGGGATGACGGATGGGGGTGGTGATTAGTAGTCCTTCAATTTTTTCATGTGGTCGTGCTGTTCGATGCGCTCAATCGCTTTGGCTTCAATCTGGCGGATGCGTTCGCGCGTCACACCAAATTCCTGGCCGACTTCTTCCAAAGTATGCGAGACGCCATCGCCCAAGCCAAAGCGCATTTCCAAAATTTTCTGTTCGCGCGCCGTTAAATCGGAAATTATTTCTTTGACATGGTCTTTCAAAAGTTGCATCGCCGCCTGTTTGTCCGGACTAATGGTCTTGGTGTCTTCAATAAAATCCATACGAGAACTCGCCTCATCATCATCAGAATCAGAGTCGCCAACTTTGTCTTCCAATGACACGGTCTCCTGCGAAATTTTTATAATATGCAAAACTTTATCAAGCGGTTCGCCCATTTCCGCGGCGATTTCTTCCGGGAGAGGCTCGCGCCCCAAATCCTGAATCAACTGCCGCTCAATCTGATGATATTTGTTGATGGTTTCCACCATATGCACGGGAATGCGAATCGTGCGCGACTGGTCCGCCAGCGCGCGATTGATGGCTTGCTTGATCCACCACATCGCGTAAGTGGAAAATTTATAACCCTTTCTATAATCAAATTTTTCCACGGCGCGCCACAAGCCGATATTGCCTTCTTGGATCAAATCAAAAAGCGACAACCCTCGGCCGGCACCCATAAATTTTTTGGCGACCGACACCACTAAACGCAAATTGGCCTCAATCAAACGACGGCGCGCTTCTTCTTCGCCGCGGTCTTTGCGCTTGGCCAACGCCACTTCCTCTTCACTGGTGAGTAGCGGCACGCGGCCGATTTCGCGCAAATACATTTGAATGGAGTCGTCGTATAAATCGATTACGGTCCAGGCTTTTTTGTCTTCGGCCGTGCGTTCGCTCTTATCTTCTTTGCTACCAAATTGCAAAACCCCGCCATCGTGCTCCACCACACGCAAGCCATTTTCATCCAATTGATTCAAAAAATCATCATATAAAAATAAATAATCTTCAATAAAAGGAAAAGTTAATAGAACTTCGGTCTCAGTTAAAAAACCGCGCTGGCGGCCCTTGCGAATTAATAATTCAATAATCGCCGCCTCGGGTGGGGCTTGTTTTTCCGCTCGCGCCCGCTTTTTAAAAATTTTTTTTGGCAATTTTTTGACGGCCTTTTTCACGATTTTTTTCTTGAGGATTTTTTTGATCAGCTTTTTCTTTTGTGTAATTTTTTTGACGGATTTTTTCACCGACCGCTTTGATTTAGCGGCTTTTTTAATTTTTTTCAATTTTCTTGCCGTAGCTCCCCGCCAGCGCTTATCCGACCTATGGCGCGACGAGAATGACGAACGGGATTTTTTCTTAGCCATAAATTAAAAAATTATTGAGAAGAAGAACGATGATAAAGTTGTTGCCGCCCGGCCAGCTCTTGAATTAACTTGTTAATTTCCTCCTGGTCGGTCGTCTCGTCCAGCTGTTTTTTCAACTTCACTTCCAACTGTTTTAAATACGGCAAATACACGGCTCTTAATGCCATTTGAAAAATTTGCGCGGGCACAAAAGACGGCTCTTCCTCCAAAGTCACAAATAAAAAGGCGCGCTCAGCTTCTTGATCTTGCCACAATTTTCGCAAATAAACAGCCCAGTCTTGGTTGCGGCCTGCTATCTTATACGAATTATAGCCGTTTTTTATCTCATTGTATAGAGTCAGAAGCGGAGAGTCAAAAAAGGCCTCTGCAATGTCAGCCGGCATTTGATTTAACCCTTCCGGATACAGCATTAACGAACGCAAAAATTCTTGTAGACGAAGAATAAAATTATCCGCGGCTGACTCTGCTACCGGCTCGGCTGGCCCAAGCGCCTGAATTTGCTGGCCTTTTTTAACAGCTTGTTCCAGCGCGGACACGGGCAACCCGACAGCCAAAGCCACGATTTTTAAACTTTGCGCGAGTTTGAGCGGGTCGTCAATGCTAGCTAAAATCGGCACTAGACTTTGCGCGATTTTGCGACCCGCTTCCATGTCGCCTTGAAATTTTTGCGCCTGCTTTTCTAGTAAAACTTTTAAATACGGCTGACTCGAGGCAACCGCTTGCGCCCACTCGGTCGGATTTTTGGCGACCAGCTCGCCGGCGTCTTTAACATTGTCCAAAATTAAGATATTTATTTCCAAGTCAGTTGACAGCAAAGCGGGCAGGGAACGGATAGTCGCGGCTTCGCCGGCTTCGTCATTATCAAAAGACAAAACCACTTTAGGCGCGGCCCGCGACAACATTTGCGCTTGGCGTAAAGTTAGGGCCGTACCCGACACAGCCACGACATTTTTAACGCCGGCTTGATAACTCATAATCGCGTCCATATAGCCCTCCACCACGATTAAAAATTGCGGCCGCTCGGCCCGCGCCAAATGAAAGTTGTATAAAATTTCGCCTTTGTGATAATACGGCGAATCAGCGCTGTTGACATACTTGGCTTCGGTTATATCCACATCGTCTAACCGTCGGCCAGCAAAAGCGATGGGTTGATTATGCTGATTGCGCAAAGGAAACATCAAACGATTTCTGAAACGGTCCACCAGTTTGCCTTGCGAAGTTTTTAAGCACACGCCGGCTTTCAAAATATCCGCGTCAGAAAATCCTTTTTCACGCAAAAATAAATAAAGCGAATCCCAATTATTTAACGAAAGGCCTAAATGAAATAAACGAATAGTTTCTTCAGTTAGCCCGCGCTCTTTGAGATATTTTAACACGCCCGCGCCGAGGGGTAGCCACAAATTTTTTTCATAATACAAAACCGCGCTTTCAATAATTTCATAAACTTTGGTGTTGGCTGATTCGTGCGCCGCGTTTTCCAGCAGGGTCACGCCGGCTTTTTTGGCGAGCAATTTCAAAGTGGAGGGAAAATCCAAATGCTCCATTTCGGAGACAAAGGTAAAAAGGTCGCCGCCTTTGCCACAACCGAAACAATGCCAAAGGCCTTTGTAATAGTCCAAATGAAAGGAGGGTGTTTTTTCATTATGAAATGGGCAGAGGGCGCGGAAGTTGAACCCGACTTTATTCAAACGGACATACTCGCCCATAACTTGGGCGATATCCAATCTTTGCTTGATTTCATCGACTACTGCGCTAGACATAAGTTAGAATTTTGAATTTGGAATTTAGAATAATATCTCCCTCCTGTCATTGCGAGGTCGCCTTAGGTGACCGTGGCAATCCCTATTTTTGCCTGCCCCGTAATGAACGCAGAGCGTTCTACTACTGGGGTCATCCCGAGCGCTTAGCCTGTTCCGTACTGTGCAATACATTGGATATGGGAAGGGATCCATCTCCGCCAGCTGACGGATCGGAATGACAAGTCAATTTCTAATTCGGCTCGGAGAAGCCGTAGCTATTTTCCTCTAATTTCTACGCTTTGTCCAGCATTAATTTAATGCTACTTTTTTAAATCGAGAATGCCCTGGTTTTTGTTTTGATATTTTTCTTGCAATTCTTTTTGAGTGCTCACTTCGTTTAATTATATTTTTATTATCTTTTTTAACAAAATGACGCCTTTGAACTTTATACCAGTCGCCTGTTTCAGATAAATTATCGTTTTTGTCTAGATATCTCTCTATATTTTGCATCATAATATCCACTTCTTCTTTATCATATCCGCTTCTAAACAATTTATTTCTTATTCTTTCTCGTCCCACAACACTTCTCAATTCTGATAATTGTTGATCATTTAGTTGTATTTCGCCTGGCGTAGAATCTAAATCATCAGGATTAAGACCGGCTTCTTGGGCCATTAACCTCTGTAATGGGTCTAAATCAGTACTTCTCACATCCTTAATATTTCTCTCATATTTATTAATGGTCTCTGTTTCGTCTCTACCCGGCAAATTATAATCTAGTTCTGTAATATCTGGCGGCATCTCCTTTATTGATGCGCGTGTTACAATAGCTCTCCCTTTTCGCCCAGCCCTCTCTTTGACGCCCGATTTTCTAGCCATATCTTCTCTTTTTTTAATCTTTCAATTTGAAATTTGTTCCGTCATAAAATGAACTCGACCCCGCGGCAAGCCGCGGGGTATCTGGGCGAGTGGCGAACCGAGAAGTGTCGGCTCCGCCGACAACATTACAGACTCCTTCATCCCCGTGGCAAGCCACGGGGTTTTCGGAGTTGCGGTATAAAAAATAAGAAAAGATTACTTCATTTTTTTGTAAGCGGCGATGGCGGGGACGGAAAGAGGGTCCGCGCGCTTGGCTTGCGCCAAAAAGTACGCGGCATACGCGCCATGCCAAATAATTTCCAGCGAGGCGGCTATTGGGTCGGCCGACACGGAAACGCTTAAGCCATCCGCCATTTGTCCCGCCAAAATCCGCATCGCTTTTAAAGCTTGCGGCGACGCTTTGGGACGGACAAAAAATCGTCCCGCCCAATCCTCGGCATAATCTGCCCACGCTTCCGGTAAATGGTGAGCGCCCTCGGGCCAAGTAATCCATTGCGCCGGCGTTTTACCGGATTCATTTATCATATTGGCAAAAGCGTGCAGAGCGCCAGCTAAAGCCGTGTCGCCGGAAATAAGCCACGGTTGTCGCGCGTTATTTTTCGCGGCGGTTGAGATTGTCGGCAAATTTTTTGGTTTGGACGCGGCTTTGAGCATTTTTTGCCATTGGCTTAATTTCAAATCCGTTAAATTAAAAACTTGTAAAAGCTCGCGCCAGGCGGAAAGTTGCAAAGGCAAACCGAGTCGCGGCTGTTCGGATGGATTAACGGAAAAATCCAAAAGCAACAGCGGCCAATTTTTATCCCGCGCAAATCTCGCTAGCGGCCCGCCGCCCGTAATAACGGCTTTGGGACCTTTGTGCCTCACGCCAATTTTTTTGGCGGCGAGTAAAATTTCTTCAGTCGCGCCGGAATAGCTGTCAAAAACCAACAAGTCGCTAGACGCGGGCGAGGCGAAATTTTGGCTGTCGCGCACATTTATCAACGGCGCTTTGATGGCACCGGCCGAGAAAAAAATTTCAGAAGGCAAGGCCGAACCGCCCATATCATAAACCCAAATCACCGCTGGTTTTTTGGCTTTTTTAGGCAGATTAAACAACTTGGGTTTGGTTAAACCCTGCTCCACAAAAGAAGCCATTGTTTCAAGATATAAATCCATGGGGATATTATAGCATAAGAGATTTGAGATGCGAGAAACGAGAAGTGAAACAGCCCCGCTCGTCATTGCGAACCCGCTCAGCGGGTGAAGCAATCCCTACATATACACCGCGATTTTTTTGTTTTTACTTTTGTGGCCGGAAATGATGATAATATTTTTTATGGGCGCGACAAAATAATTCGCGACTAATTTTATCACCGCGCTATTTGCTCCGCCTTCTTTGGGTTTGGTCTTCACGCTCGCCAAAAACTTTTCACCAACTTTTTCCAAGCTGTTTTCTCTCGCATT